>NZ_MTQB01000009.1:0-156463 GCF_001974855.1 Pseudoalteromonas sp. SK18
TATTCATGCTGTTGTGTGGTAACAAGCCTAATTGCACGTTCACGAAATTCTGATGTATAGCGATTTGATTTTTTCATAGTTCCAGTTTCTCAAGTTATTGAGTCTCTGGCAAACACGGGGCGATTCAAACCGTAAGTTTTGTACTGAACTAGAAGAAGATCTAACCTCTATTGGCTTTACTGAATGTAAAGACTCTCAACCTCAACAGCAGAAATATATTAAGCGTGCAGCCTATCAAGATATGTACGGCAGTACACGTCACAGTACTTTTTTGATACATCATAAAACTAAAGGCTTATTAAGAATAGAAGCTCATAGGCAAGTACAAAGCGGCTCTGTCGACCAAAAATTCCCATTCTTTTATGAGTCATTAAGTAATGCACCAGAGAAAACGGTAGTTATCGTTTTTGATGGAAAAGGCTATAAAAAAGAAGCGTTTGATTGGTTATTAACACAAACTGAAAACCGTATAGAAAAAGTATTCAAAGTATTTTCTTCAAAAGAAGACTTTCTTAATTATCTTATAAACGAGTAAATGTCGCGTTGGCGACGGCAACCAAAGAGAAGTAACCGCCGACTTCTCTTTGGAATCTCTCGGCGCCCCGAGGAGCACACTGTTTCCTCAATTTAAATTAATGATATGTACGTAACCAGCGTAGATAGGCCATTCGTGGCCAAGTTACGCTTTTTAACAGCATCCATGCTGTAAATTACTCATCATTAATTTAATTTCGGGTGTGATCACCGGGAAGATAACTCAGCATGTGTGTTTGGTGTTACTCGAAGGGTAAATTATGCAAACCCAAAATAAATTACGGCTATTGAAAAACTGAAATAACTGGTAATTTCCTTTCTCTAAGTTGCTTATTATAGATACGATTTTTCATTTCCTTTACTATATTAATATTTATAGCTGCTTGTGAACTGGGGCCATCAGTTAACCCCTTGAAAATATCAACCGTTTCGCTTAAAGGAATTAGTTGCCACATTTCTACATTTAAACAATCAGTCCAGAATTTTGTTCTATTCCTCCAATCTTCCTCATTCTCTAAAAATGGGATACCGATTCTATCCAACTCTTCATAACTAATAGACCCAACTATATGAGCACTATGGAATCTTCTCAAATTTTTAGACAAATCACTTTTATCTCGTTCTAATGAGATAAATAAAAAGTAATCAGGCTTTTGATGAGAGTGATTATAAAGAGGAGCACTATTATCAAAATCGATTCTTGGCTTATATCTTCTATCTTTGGTTTTAACGTCAATCGTCAAGCCATTTTTTAGCTTATAATCATATTTAGTATTTTCTAGTTCTGGACAATATAAAATATCATGCCTTTTCATCCAGTACTCAGCAATCAGCTCTCCTAAGCAACCAATAACATTTGCTTCACCTTTTCGATGAGACTTTTTATGTATTGGTAAATTATTAGCCCGAAACTCT
This sequence comes from Pseudoalteromonas sp. SK18, assembly GCF_001974855.1. Lineage (GTDB taxonomy): Bacteria > Pseudomonadota > Gammaproteobacteria > Enterobacterales > Alteromonadaceae > Pseudoalteromonas. The sequence continues at coordinate 1,450 of NZ_MTQB01000009.1, forward strand.
GCTTCACTATATAACTCTTCCGGAATTTTAGTTATACGCGTATAAGTTGTATTTCTCTTATTCATCTTGTACCTCCTTATACAAGTGAATATGTTATTGGCTCAGGAAAAAGTAGCTCTAAATTTCTTTTATCTATTTTAAATAGCGGCCCCTTTTCTGTAACACGACCAGTTTTACCAGAACGTTTTATCAAATGATCCATTGTAATAACACCTGAACAGATCAATGGTATGAGCTGACTCAAAACAGGTGCTTTAGTATGAACTATTTTTTCTAGTTGAAAAAATTCCTCACCACCTTCTTTGAAGCTTTTAGCTTGCACCCAAAAAGTCTCTGAGTGCTTTTCAATTAGCCTTTTTTTCAATAAGTTAGCAGGCCAAACAGCGACTAATTCTTCATTTCGATACCATTCTTCAAGCTGATCCTTTTGCTTGTTGAATATAAAATGCAGTCCTTGAGTATTTTGGCGTTGAGTGCTGACTGTGCAGTACAATTTAAAATCATCTTCTCTTTCATAGCCGTACCTATCTAAAATTTTTGCACTAGAGCCTTTAGTAAAATCAAGTCCCTTGCAACCACAAGGACTTAAATTCCAGTCAGAAACTTGGGCAAACAAAGTTGTCCGGTTTTTACTTCCTCTACCAGACTTTATTTCGATACCATGGTAATCCGGATCTTTTGATGAATTTGCATTAATGCCAAGTAAAGTCTCTAATGTATAACCTATTGCTGTATCACCACTTCGCTGTGCTTTGAATGGCTTTTTAGCTAATTCTTTTATCTTATTAAGTAGCTCTGCTGAATAAGAGAACTCTTTGTTTACGTAGTTTGTTATTAATTTATAAATTTGGCTATAGGGGCTCTGTAGTTCAACCTCTAAATCAATGCGACTCAGGTTAATTAGGTGTGGTGAGCCTTGGTATATAATAATGGCAACTTGCTCACCTGCAGTAGCAAACTTTGGTAATTGCCTATACCACATCCTTGGATCACCCTGCTTAGTTTTAGGGCGGTAAAAACTTCCAACAATTTCTTTTATTTCATTCTGATTAACTAAGTAGCTAACTTCTTTTCTTATAACACCTTGCTCTTGTTGGAAATAATAATGAAATTCCTCTAACTCGAAATGATCTCTTACTGATTGAGTTGCATCCAGAATAGATTTATTCAAACCTGTTTGCGTAGGCTCAAAAAGAGAAAACTCTACACCTAACTTGGTCAAAGCAACAGTATTACTTCTTAACAATAATTTTTGGTCTAGTTGTAAATCACTGGCCCTTTCTTGATCATAAACTTCATAATCCTTATCTGACATTTCAACTTCATTGTATTCAACAAAATTTGTTGAAATACTTGGTATGGGAATACCTTCTATCTCTTGCTTTTTTAACTCTTTTGAAACATCAGGCCAAGTAGGATAACCATATTTGCGAGCAACAATATTTAGTGCTTGGGCTTGATTTAAACTGTCATTGTTTTTCTTTAAAAGTTTTGCTTCTTGTTTAAGTCGTTTTTCATTTATCATTTTCGATGGTCCAAATATTTTGGAATTCATCGCAGCTAAAATAAATTTAGGTTTAATGGGTGACGCTAAACGCTTTTCCTATAATCAGGATGGCACTTCCCGTGCCGTAAATATATGTAGTTAAAGTTATTCATTGATTTCAGTCCGAACACTGTAAATCTAGCTGCGAATTCACAACTTTATCTACAGAGAGGACACAAAGGGTCTTTACAGGAAGGAAGGCTACTCTCATAAGCCTTAAATTAACTTATTCTTTTCATACTCTTAAGTCAACATATAAAATAATAAATTCTTACCTGGACTTTTAAGAGCGATTACCGTAAAATTCGATGGTTTTCATTTATTACTTGGTGTGTTTTGAATCATATTGAATTGTTTGCAGGCTGTGGTGGCTTAACATTAGGACTAGAAAGTGTCGGTTTTAATACCGTACTTGCTAATGAACTCTCTCCAATGGCAGCAGAAACTTTTGCTTATAACTTTTTTAAAGAAGATTTAGCACAACTAGCTGAAGATAACTTAATTCCACAAAATACACTATGGTTAAACAGTAGTTATAAAGATTTAAAACCTAGATTAAGAGAAAACCCTTTTAACTTTCCTGAGTTCGACAATAAAGATGGGTTCTCTGATTTACCTAATGACTTAAAAAACATTCAAAATAAACTTATAGTTGGCAGTATTGTTGAACTTAATAAACTGTTAAAGGCAAATTCAGAGCTATGCGATGAACTACATAATTCATTTGGCAAAGGTGAGTTAGATCTAGTTTCAGGCGGACCACCATGCCAAAGTTTCAGTATGGCGGGTATGCGTAAAAAAGATTGCGATAAAAATACTTTACCATGGGAATTTGCAACTTTCGTATCTCTAGTTCGCCCTAAAATTGCAATGCTTGAAAACGTAACAGGTATCTTACGCGCTTTTAAGGACGAAGAAGGAAACCAATTTCATGCGTGGTATGAAGTTGCAAAAGTATTTGCAACTAAAGGGTACATTCCACTTTGTCTTCATATTAACGCAAGGTTCTCTGGAATAGCTCAAAACAGACCTCGCTTCATCATGATTGCAATACGTGGAGACTATTTTGAAAAGCTTAAGAGTTTAAATGAAACTGAAATAGAATTGTTCAAGCAATCTGTTAGCTTTTATAAAAAAGCTAAAAAGAACATTAATAGCGTAAAATTTGGTGATTTGCCCTATTTTGACATAACAAAAACAGAGCATTTTAAGTTATTTAAAGATAGCTTTCTTAGCTCCTTAGTCGCAGATAATGCCGCAACAGTAAAAGATGCACTTGATGATTTAAAGTTAACTAGTCCATCAAAAACATCATCATATATTAAAGAATTAAATACTCATTTTTCAGGTGTCCTAGGGGATGTTACTGAGCTAAAAAATCATGTACTAAGAGCCAATAGTGATATTGTAAAAAGACGTTTTAGAATTTACCAAATATTACAAGATATTGATAAAAAACAAGTAACAAAAGACGTATTTAATATTCTTAAAAATGGTGTAGCAACCTTAAGTAATGAGAGCACAGCTTTATTACTCAATAAAGAGTTTTTAAATCAGCAAAATAAATTGGTTAAATTTAAAAATAAGTCTGCTCTAATCCAGTACCTATTAGAGCACCCAACTAAAAAGCAAACTCAAAAAGCTTTAATTGCAGATTCTCCGGCACCTGCGGCGCTATCAATCCCAGACGACGCCTGCCATTACGATAAAAGCGAACTTCGCGTACTGACCGTAAGGGAAATGGCTCGAATACAATCATTTCCTGACCAATTTGAATTTCGCTCAAAAGTTACTACAGGTGGGCAAATGCGAAAATTTGAAGTTCCACAATATACCCAAGTGGGTAACGCAGTACCGCCGTTGTTAGGTGTAAAATTAGGAGTATGTTTAACTAATTTAATTAAGCGTATTTAACTATTATAGAGTTATATCGTACCCTGAGATAGCTGCCATTGAGTAGGCTTTAATGTTCCTTTATAGCTTTGAATAAGCTCACAATGAATATTGTTATTCATGTCATATCCAATGGCGATTACATCACCTTCTTGAGCTACTTCCATGACAGGTGAGCTTTGAAAATATAACCTATATTCTGCAGACCTATTTGGGTTTCCTTCTCGAGAATCATACCAAGTTAAATCTACTGAATATGTTTGGCTATCACCACGAATTGAAAAAGTGGCTTTCTTAGTTATTCTCGTGAGTCCAAATATATCTTTTAGTGGAGCAACTCCTTGAAATTCGTGCTGATTTGACCTTGTTATATCGGCCTCTACTGCTGTTAATGTTTTTATACAAGATTTACTAAATTTAATCGGCTTTATTGCCATTTTTTTAATCCCTTAAAGTTATAAGTTAGTTGAATTAACTTTCAGTTTTATCGCAACTTATTTGAAAATAAGAACTCTGCCTACCTTGAATTCATAACCACCAACATACTCCAACTCCCCGTGATCACACCTGAAAGTTGTCAATTGATGAGTAATCACTTGCATGGATGCAAGTTAAGCCGTGACTTCGCCATGGATGGCGAATACACGGCGCTTACGTTCACATCAATTTTTAACTTGAGGACTCAGTGTGATCCTCGGGCGCGCCTTGGGATTCCAAAGGGCGGTCGGCGGCAGCCGCCCTTTGGTTGCCATCGCCAACGTGATAAAACCTCGAATAGAGGTTATTAATCCCTTTCCCAAACCATGTAAAAATCATGGTAAAAGCGCTTTTCGCGCGAGCAAGCTCTGCGCCTACAAGCTAAAGCGCGACTACAACTACTCAGTAACCACTTGTTTAAACCGTGCGAACGTTCGCATACTTTCATCTGCAACCATTACCTCGTAATCTGAGTTTTGAGCGATTAACTCATATTGCCCATTGGGTAATTTATTAACTTTTCGCAGTAAATACTGCCCGTCTCCGCCTATATCATCCCGCTCTATCGCCACTATTTGGCCGCGTAGCGATCCGGCTTTATCGGACGTTATAAGCTCAAGTAACAATAAATCACCATCAAGTATTGGGTGTTTACCGCCATTCATTGAGTTACCCGATGCATGCGCTAAAAAATGCACTTGCGGGTCGAGCTTGCCCGCGCCAAGTGGTGCATCCATTAATTCCATATCGCTTTCATCCCCTGTTTTAAAATGCCCACAGGCTATTTTTATATTGGGGAAGTACGGCAGCTTTAATGCATTATCTATTGATTTTAAGCTAACTTCGGGCTTAGCAACTTGATTTAACTCAGGTTGGGATGCGTTTGGAAACGTAAACAACTCAGCAGTTGGTTTTGCTTGTTCGAAACTGTTTTTGCCAAGCCATAATTTAGCACTGCTTGATTCGGCAACCTGATACGCCCAGTTACTTACTGCAAGCGATTTATCTGCATCGCAGTAAAAGTAAGGTTGCAGTTTATTAGTTATTTCGGCTTTATGAATATCAAGGTTTTGTTCTAGCCAGCGGTCGCGGTGAGCAAAAGCTGCGAGGTGGTCTCGCTTATTGTTATTACAATCAGCATGCGCAGCAACAAAGTTATGTGCTAAGTCGTTTGGATAGCGCTTAAAAGGAATAAAGTGATCGATCTCTGGCGTTTTTTTAGTTTCTTTTTCGTTTTTGAGATTCATTGGCTTTTGGCAGTAAAAGCAAAGCCCGTTTTGAATATCTATCAATAGTGGAGTGACCACTTTTAACGCAGTTCTGTTACTGCCAAACAAGAACTCTTGTAGCTGGCTTTGCGATCCTAATAGTGTTTGATTCGCTTTTATAGTTTGTACTTTTTCTATCCATTCAGTAACACTAAGATGCACAACCAAATCGTAAAAACGCCTAAAACACTGAGCTATACCAGCATTTAAAACAATTCGCTTGGGCTCTCTGCCTTTACCTAAAAGTATATGGGGATATAAAAAACATTCTTCTTTACCCGAAAGTAACTGTAAGCGCCAAAGAGGGCCATCGATAAATGTTCGCCTAAGAGAACTAATTACTTGGTTATATTGTTGGTAGTTTTTGAATGCGTTGTAACTTTTCACACCTGCATTTTGTAGTTTGTAAATTTCGGTGATGAACTTTGCCTGTCCTTGGCTATTTTGCTTTAACAGCATGTCTTCAGTATTAGTAATAATATCGGTAGAGTGCGCAGCGTAAGGCATTGAGTGGTTCCAATAAAGTTGAATAAATTTATCGACTAACGTGTCGATTTTTATTTCCATTGGAGCACTCTGATCTTCATTTTGCTGTTCTACGCAAATATCAGCAATAGCATGTAATAGTGCATATTTATACGTTGCGGTGAATTCGCCCTCAACGAGCATGCGTTGAATGTACGCAATAAAGTCGAGTTGCTGCTGCATTGCACCAATCATAAAACGGGCACTGCTTTAATTAAGGCATTAAGCCACACTTCACTTTCGCGCTCTGGGCGTTGGTCAACCGTTTGCCATTGTTTTAGTATTTTAAGCTCGGTGTGATGGGTAATTAGCGCAGTTAAGCCATCTTCATTTAAATCGGTAAATTCACGGCCATTATGCACGCGTTCTTGCGTGCCGTACTTAAACGACACATACAAAACACCGTTTGGTTTTAGGGCATTTTGCAGCTTTAAAAACACCTGCGGTAACTCTACTTTTGGCACATGCAATAAACTGGCGCAGCACCAAATGCCGTCGTACATATTTGTACAATTAAGCTGCTGAAAGGCTTTTACCTCTACAGTTTGTTGTAAGTAATTACTGGCTAACTTTGCAATATTTTCGCTTGCATCAAACGCGCTAACAGTAAAACCTTGCTGTTTAAAATACATAGCATCGCGGGCACTGCCACAGCCAGCATCTAAAATATGGCCATGTTTAGGGATAAGCGGTAAAAACTCAGCGTAAAGCGCCGACATATCAACATTAAGCGTTGAGTCGCTAAAAGTTTGTGCATGTTGATTGTAGTAATTGAGTGTTTTAGTGAGCACTAAATTCACCGCTCCTTGGTTTATTTATTAATCTGGCATTCATTTATAACTAATCTACAGTATCAACATTTAAAAATATAGAGCTACGGCAATATATACGCCCTAAGTAGTATGTTTTTATTACAAAAAAGCACTGTTTAACTGCTATAAACCAATGTTATTTACACTTTTACCTATTAACTCTACATCTTTGAAAGTATTAAAGTTATATAAACGCCTCGGCGCTATTTGAATGAGTAGCAATAATTAAACACTTACCTTAATCCACACTAAAAACATGGCTGTTATTTACCCTTCAGTGTAATAGTATGAACACGTATTGCACCGTTCATTTATTGGTCAGCGAGGTGTGCTATGTTTACTCATAAGATCGCTCTTCAGCGCTTACTAGTATAAAAAATGTATTGGCTAGTGTGGCTGTGTTTAAGTACCGAGGTGTTACTTACAATGAATGTTAGGTTTAAGTGGTTTTTAGCTGTACTTTTAGCGCTTTGTTTAGGCGTGCCTAGCAGTGGTTGGGCGTCGAGCGATATTAAAAAAATTATACTGGCTACCGACACCATTGACGGGCTGGTAGAAAAAGACGGCTCTGGCCTTTACGTTGATATGCTAACTAAAATTTTTGCTGCGCAGTCGATTGAACTCAATATTATGATTGTGCCTCAGTCGCGTGCTTATTGGTGGACGGCTAACGGCAATGCCGATGCTATGTTAAGTGCAAGGCAAAATGAGGTGGAGGGGTTGTACTTTCCGGTTTGGCATTACGATATTACTTTTGTGTCGGCGATGTTTAAAAAAGGCCGATTTAAAAATTGGCAAGGTGAGTATTCGTTACAAAACCGCTCGGTAGGTACATTAAGGGGATCTAACTACAATAATTATTTGTACGTGCCGATTGATTTACAACAGGTTACTCAGCGGATTGAGGGCGTTAAAATGCTCAAGCTCGATAGGCTTGATTTCTTTTTAGATAGCCGTAAAGCGCTGCAGCAAACCTTGATTGCTAATGCCGCTGAGTTATCAACAATAAACTTTGACCCACAGCAGTACCAAATTGAAAATATAGTTCCAATAAAGCAATACATTGCCTTTACCGATAACGCTAAAGGCCGCGAGTTAGCACAAATTTTTGATGCCGGTTTTGCTAAGTTACTTGCCAGTGGTGAGCTAGAAGCGCTTTTTATTGCTTACAACTACCTGCCTTTTCCCTTTCCACAAAATATAGACTAGAGTAGTAATTACATATTGCTGTGGTTGAGTTTTTTATGAGAGTTGTATTTGCTTTAGTTATAAGCTTAATTTTTGTTTTTCAATGCGTTGCACAAAGTAACCTGCCTCTCTCTAAAATAGAAAGCCAACCCAGTACAGTGCTTCACGCAAACACCCAACTTAATGTACTTACGGTTGATTTAGGCACTATTATTAGCAAGCCACTAATACAAAGAGGCTTAGAGTTTGAACAACAAACCGGTATTAAAGTTAATGTAACCAAGGTGCCTTTTGGTCAGTTATATAACGAAATAAGTAACGATTTAAGCTCGCCAACCAGCCAGTACGATATTATTGCTTATGCATCGCAGTGGATGGTTGATTTTGCACAAAATAATTACCTAGAGCGCCTAGACACCTACGTAAGTGCCGACCCTCTAATTCAATGGAATGATGTATCGCGCTTTTTTAGAGATTTTAGCTCTAAATATAATGGTCAAATTTACTCTATCCCCCTCGATGGCGATATACACTTACTGTATTACCGCCTCGATGTGCTTAAAAAGTATGGCCTTACCCCACCCAGAACCTGGGATGATTACCTTGCTATTGCTAAGCAATTACATGGGGTTGATATGAATGGGGATGGCGAAGGTGATTTTGGCTCGTGCATTTCTAAAAAAGCCAATGAACAGTCGTATTGGTCGCTGTTGTCTATTGCGGGTAGTTTTTTGCAAAGTAAAGGCACGTCGCAGGGGATATTTTTTAACACCAAAACCATGGCGCCGTTAGTGAATAACGCGGCATTTAAAAAAGCCTTACAAATTTATAAACAAACCACCGAATTTGGCTCTGCCGATGAACTTAACTTTGACACTAACGATGTAAGGTATGCGTTTATTAATGGGCGCTGCGCTTTAGCTATTGAATGGGGCGATATTGGCACCATGACCGTATTACCCGAATCTAAAGTAAAAAACAAAACGGGGGTAAGTATATTACCGGGGTCAACCGAGGTATTAAATCGTAAAACAAACCAGCTTGAGCGATGTAAATCTACCCTTTGCCCATTTGCCATGGGCGATATTAACTATGCGCCTTATGCTGCATTTGGTGGTTGGGTAGGCTCAATAAACCGCGCCAGCACTGCTGGCAAAAAAAAGCTCGCTTATGAGTACTTGTCGTATGTTACTCAGCCTTTGCAATCTAATGAAGATGTAACCATAGGGGCCACGGGCATGAACCCGTATCGTACCTCTCAATTGGTTAATCAGCAAAGCTGGCTTAAGCAAGGCATGAGTGAAAATACCCTTCGCTTTTATTTAGGCTCTATTTCTAAAACGGTAAATAATGCCAATATTATTCTGGATTTAAGAATTTTTGAAAACAACCGTTACTTTAGAGACATACTCGACACGGAAGTAGCTAAATACCTAAGGCATAACCAAACCGTAGACCAAACGGTTGAAAACATTGAAACCGGCTGGAATAAGTTAACCGATGAAATTGGCCGTGAAAAACAATTAAAGGCTTATCGAGCGTCGTTAGGCTTAGTTGCAACCCCTTAAGCCCCCGCATTTGTTTTTACTGGGCTACCTGCACTGCGCGCTCTTTATTTATTACAAGCGGGATAAATCTGCCAGCTAGTGTATACTTAGCTGTAGTCATTCTTTAGAGTAATAAAATGCTAAGACTCGCTTTTGTTGTATTACTAATAATTGGTAGTTTTAAGGTATTTGCCTGTGCCAAAACACTTAAAGTGGGTACTAATGAACGCAACTGGCCGCCTTATGTGGTGGCAGTTAATAACAATTTAACAGGCGTTGAAATTGATGTGGTAAATACGATTTTTAACGGCTCATCGTTTTGTTTAAAGTTTATGCTGCTGCCTACCTCTGCTCGTGCTTTTGAAGAATTAAAAGAAGGCCGTATTGATATTGTTTTTGCAGCCAGCATAACCTCTGATAGACAAAGTTATGCCTATTTTAGCGATACTTATCGCGATGAAATAATGCGCCTCTATAAATATAGCGACTCTCCTGATATAAATAACCTAAGCGATATTTTTTATAGAGATTTAACGCTCGCTATTGGTCGCGGTAGTTATTATGGCGCTGCATTTGCGCAGTTTAAACAAAATCACCCTGCTCACGTTATTATGATGCCCACAGCCGATAAACGCTTTGCAATGCTTAGTAAAAACAGAGTGGATTACGCAATAGAAGACGAAGTAGCAGCACAATATTTTTTAAACCAACACCCAAGCATTGAGCTTGTTACTAGTATGGCGGCTATTAATAAGAGTTCTATTCATTTAATGTTGAGTAAAAAGTCTATTAACCAAGCCGAGTTACAAACTATAAATGAGTTAATTAAGCAAAATAAAAGCAACATACACGCTATTTATCAGCTGTTATAGCTTTTAAGCTTTATTCTTTTACCTTTCATCTTTGGGCGTGGATCTGTATAATTCGCGGCCTATTATTTACTCTATCGCTTGTTTATTTATGCGGCACCTTGCTGCAGCTTAACCCTGCCATTAATTTTCTAGGATTACTTTTTTTGATCTCCACCGCAAATATTACGATGCAGTTTGGCGCAGAGCCGTTGTTTGAAAACATTTCAGCTAAATTTGGTAACGGTAACCGTTACGGTTTAATTGGCGCTAACGGCTGCGGCAAGTCGACATTTATGAAAATTTTAAGCGGTGCGCTTACGCCTAGTGCAGGTAATGTGTCTATTACGCCGGGGCTAAAATTAGGTAACCTAAGCCAAGATCAGTTTGCGTTTGAACAATACAGCGTAGTTGACGCAGTAATTATGGGCGACGTTGAGCTTTGGAAAGTAAAACAAGAGCGCGACCGTATTTATTCATTGCCTGAAATGAGCGAAGAAGACGGCATGAAAGTGGCCGAACTAGAAAGCGTATTTGCTGAAATGGACGGTTACACCGCAGAAAGCCGCGCAGAAGAAATACTACTTGATGCGGGTATCGATAAAGAATTTCATTATGGTTTAATGGCAAACGTAGCCCCTGGTTGGAAATTGCGTGTGCTTTTAGCACAGGCGCTATTTGCTAATCCTGACATTTTGCTACTTGATGAGCCAACTAATAACTTGGATATTCATACTATTACGTGGCTTGCGAATGAGCTTAACCAACGTAAATGTACCATGATTATTATTTCCCATGACCGTCACTTTTTAAACTCGGTATGTACACACATGGCCGATATTGATTACGGCGAGCTGCGTATTTACCCAGGTAACTACGAAAAGTACCTTGAAGCCTCAGGCTTACAACGCGAACAGTTATTAGCTGAAAACGCGAAAAAAAGCGCTGAAATAGACGAGCTGCAAGACTTTGTTAACCGTTTTGGTGCTAATGCCTCTAAAGCAAAACAAGCCAGCTCGCGTGCTAAAAAAATGGATAAAATTAAGCTTGATGAAGTTAAAGCATCAAGCCGTATGAGCCCGTCACTGAGCTTTGACGAAGGCAAAAAAATGTATCGCCAAGCGCTTGAGCTAACCAAGCTTGGCCATGGGTTTGACGGTGAAACGTTATTTACCGGCGGCGACTTATTGCTAGAAGCGGGTGCAAAGCTTGCGGTAATTGGTGAAAACGGTGTGGGTAAAACCACCTTTTTACGTTGTTTAGTTAACGAGCTTGAAAGTTTACACGGTGAAGTTAAATGGTCAGAAAACGCGACCTTTGGTTACTGCCCACAAGACAGCAGCAAAGACTTTGATAACGACTTAACTTTATTTGATTGGATGTCGCAGTGGCGAACAGCTAAACACAACGATTTAATGGTTCGTGGCATGTTAGGGCGTTTATTATTTACCGCAGACGATTCAAATAAAAAAGCGCGTAACTGTTCAGGTGGTGAGAAAAACCGTTTGTTATTCGGTAAGTTAATGATGCAAGACGTTAACGTACTAATAATGGATGAACCAACAAACCACATGGATATGGAAGCCATTGAAGCGCTTAACAATGCCCTAAAAGACTTTAAAGGCACACTTATTTTTGTAAGCCATGACCGTGAGTTTGTATCGTCACTAGCAACGCGTATTGTTGATATTAAAGACAAGCAAGTGATTGACTTCCAAGGTACGTTTGACGAATACCTAGCAAGCTGCGAAGAAAATAAAGTAGCTTAAGAGCTAGGTTAAAGGTTAAAGGTTTTAAGCCCGTCCCCCGTTCCCCGCTGCTCGCAGCCCGCCAGCACCAAGCTAAACACGATGCTTGGCTTAATTTCTACCTAACACCTATTACCTAACCCCTAGTCTTTAACTTAAACCGCCAAATAAAGTCATTAAGGCAATTAACACTAAGTAAAAAAGTACATTGCGCTTAACCAGTTTGATCATACAGGTAGCTTCAAAGGTGCAGCCGTAGTAGCGCTCTTCAACTTGCTCGGCGGCCAATGCAGTATAAGTAACCACCTTACGGTTAGGGCTTGAAAAATCAAACACGTAGCGCAGCCAACAACTCGTGCCTTTGTTAAAGTTGCCAATCACTAAATAACCAAAACTAGTAATACGCGCTGGTAGCCAGTCTAACCAAAACAACAAACGGTGAATGAGCTTAAAGTGTTTGGCAATCACTTCATCGCGGTTATCACTGACTAAGTCTGCAAAGGTACGTACTAATGCATAAAAAACAGCACCAGCAACCCCCAATACCACAAACCAAAATATAACCGCGCAATAAAACCGGAAATTAACCCAAGCTAATGTTTGCCCAACGGTTTCTCCGCCCTGCTGATCTTCTGTGCGCTTTTGTCCCAATTGCAAAGCATATAAAGTAGCTGCGGTTTGATCACCGCGAGTCAGTGCATTTAAATACGACTTATACAAAGCACGCTGTTTAGCACAGCCAAAGCACACTAATAACACCGCTACATTAAAAACAAGCTGCCACAATGCAAAGTCAGATAAAAAATACACACACCCAACAGCAATCACTGGCAGTAATAACCAAATCAAAAACCCGGTAGCCGCGCCAAATAAACCTTTATTCGTTAATAAATTAACACTGCGATTTAAGTAGCCATTGGCATAATGACTTATTTGCCAATGCGCAGAGCGAGCACCTAAACGCTCAAGTATCAGTGCTATTATTATTGAAACCAAAATCATGTTGTTACTCGCTTAATTTAGGGTCTGTTGACCTTTGCGGATTATAATTTGTTCAAACTAGGGGCGATTTAATCGCGGCGCGAGGTTTGTAACCTATTGGGCTAAGTCAAAACCGAGCAACAAAGAGTAAATCGTCCCTAGGCAGAACCCGAAGGGCAGCGCCTGTTTGGCATTGATGCTACGTTATCGCCTATTTATGGGGAATAACCACACCACATAGGCGCTGCCTTGCCTAAATACCAAACAGACTGCTGCAAATTTAACCTTGAAAGGTCAACAGACCCTAGTTATTTAATTAGGTTAAAAAACTTACGCCAGTTAAAACTTGCTCCAGGGTCGGTTTTTCGCCCAGGGGCAATATCGCAGTGCCCTGCTACATTACTGGCTGTTATTTTTGGGTAGCGCTGCATAATAGCCTGCGCCAATGCGGCTAAACTTTGATATTGCGCATCGGTATAGTTAGTTGTATCTGTGCCTTCAAGCTCTATACCTATACTAAAATCATTACAATTTTGTTGCCCAGCAAAGCAGGAGCGCCCCGCATGCCATGCACGCTTTTCAAAAGGTACATACTGTATAATTTCGCCGCAGCGCTTAATAAAACAATGCGCTGACACTCTAAGCCCTGCTAAATCACTAAAGCTAGGGTGCGCATTGCAATCAATATTCCCCATAAATAAGTCATCAACGTACGGAGTGTTAAATTGCCCTGCGGGTAATGAAATATTATGAATAACCAACAGCGAAATATCGCAGTGAGCAGGTCGCTCGTCAAAGTGGCTACACGCCCGCTGGCTAATATTATTTATAACGCCTAAAGAATCTATTTTCATACTATTTATTTAAAACTTATGTAGCCCGCTGCCCATAGCCCGTTTCCCGTAGTTCACAGCGCTCAGGTTAATCAACCAAAATTGATGTATATCAAGATGCTAATAGATTTAATCCCATAAAGATAGCGTAATACTAAACGATAAAATATTATTAACGCGTTATTTGAGCGCTGGCTTTTTAGTTTAGTTGTTAGCGGCTTCTATTTAGTAATTAAACAGAGTAAAATTTAGTTAATTAATTATCTACTATGAGCTTTTTCATGTCTATTTCGCATACCCTAATTAGCCAACTTGTTACCTTAGCGCTAGATGAAGACCTAAATTATCAAAGCGCAGAGCAAGGCGATATTACCGCACAGCTTATTCCGCAAGCAGAGCAAGCCAATGCGAAAGTGATCACTCGTGAAGACTGCATTTTTTGTGGCAAAGACCTTATTATTGAGGTGTTCAAACAAGTCGACCCAAGTGTGGTTGTAAACATATGCGTGAACGATGGCGACTTTGTTAGTGCCAATAGCACCCTGTTTAGTGCATCCGGTTCTGCTCGCGCTATTTTAACTGCAGAGCGTACTGCACTTAATTTTGTTCAAACGCTTTCTGGTACAGCCACCACCACAGCGCACTATGTAAAAGAGCTAAGCGGTACTAATACACAACTACTCGATACCCGTAAAACCATTCCAGGGCTAAGAGCATTGCAAAAATACGCAGTTAAGTGTGGTGGCGGTGCAAACCACCGAATTGGTTTGTTTGATGCGTTTTTAATTAAAGAAAACCATATAGCAGCCTGCGGAGGAATTAATAACGCAGTAGCTCAAGCTAAGCTAAATCATGCCGATAAACCTATAGAGGTTGAAGTTGAATCCTTTGCTGAGTTAGAGCAAGCCATTAACGCAGGCGCCGATATTATAATGTTAGATAATTTTAACCCAGAGCAAATACGCCAAGCGGTTAGCATTACAAATAAGCGCGCTAAATTAGAAGTATCAGGCAATATGACCTTAGAAACGCTAAAAGCATACTCGCAAGCTGGGGTTGACTTTATTTCAAGCGGCGCGCTTACAAAAAATTTACAATCAATCGATTTATCGATGCGATTTGAGTAAATAATGTAAAATTTATTTATATATTCCCGCGCTAATTGATTGACAGCCTTTAAAAAAGGGCATTAAATAATTCAAAAGGATTATTTATAACAAGTTATTAAATTAATGCGTTTTTTATAAAGCTTTACATACAAAAGCGCAATAAACAGTGTTAGACTCATACCGAGTAACTAGTTTTTAGCATTAAATTAGTTTAAAAGAATGAGAAAATACAAAAGCGTACAAACTTGAGATAAATGACAATGTTTATTTCATTATTAACTTGTAACTTTCGGGGATTATAACTAACTTTTAATAGTTAGGCTTATACTCAAATAAGGGACGAGTAACGAATAACCGTCATACAGTGCGTGTCTTTGTGGCAAATATTTTTCCGCCCAAGCGCAGCACTAAATTTGGCAAAATGATTTTATTTTTGTAGTAACAGGTTAAGTAAACACATAAGTTACAGTTTAAAAACTTATACCCGTTTGGCTTACCACAACATTATCCTTTAGGAGAGGAAACATGCAAACAATGACACAACAGAACCAAAAGGGTTTCACCCTAATTGAATTAATGATTGTAGTAGCAATCATCGGTATTTTAGCAGCAGTGGCATTGCCTGCTTATCAGGAGTACACTCAAAAAGCACAAGTATCTGGCTCAATTGCAGAAATATCTGGCGCAAGAACTGCCTACGATGTGGCATATTCTGAAAATCGACCAGCTACTTTCTACACTGTTGACAATTTAGGCCTTGCTGCCAGTACTGAACGCTGTAGTGCATTTACAGTTAATGCCCCTGCACTTACAGGCGCCACAGCTGGTGCGCAAGCAACAGCTATCCAATGTACCATGAAAGGTTCTGGTGCAGTCCAATCTGGAACTGTTACTTTAAGTAGAACTGCTGATGGTGTTTGGAGTTGTGCCGCATCTGTAGAAGCAAAGCTAGCGCCATCTACTTGCCCTGGCGTTTAGTTCAAAAAAGAGGGCTTATGCCCTCTTTTTAAAATCTCAACCACTGGATTAGTGATGGAAAAAAAGCAACAAGATAAAAGCCTAAACACTTTTCAGTGGGTTGGTGTGAGTGCTCGTGGTAAGAAGCTTGAAGGTGAATTATCAGGTACCAGCATTGCCTTAGTTAAAGCCCAGTTGCGTAAACAAGGCATTACCCCTTCAAAAGTAAAACGTAAAGCAAAGCCACTATTTGGCATACAAAGTGTACAAAAGATCACTCCTAAAGATATCGCCTTGGTCACTCGGCAAATTGCTACCATGCTAATGGCGGGTGTGCCGCTGATACAATCTATAGAAATGATCGGTTCGGGCTCTACCAATAAAAGCGTGAGTAAGCTAATGGAAACCATTGGCGATGAAGTAAGAGCTGGCCAGCCATTATCAACAGCGCTGAGAAAGCATCCCCGCTATTTTGATGATTTATATTGCGACTTAGTTGCCTCTGGTGAGCAATCTGGCGCACTGGATAAAATATTTGACCGCGTTGCGCTTTATAAAGAAAAATCAGAAGCACTAAAATCAAAAATTAAAAAAGCCATGTTTTACCCGATTGCTGTATTGGTGGTGGCGCTGATTGTAACCTCCATATTATTGATATTTGTGGTACCGCAATTTCAAGATATTTTTAATGGCTTTGGCGCAGAGCTGCCCGCCTTTACCTTATTTGTAATCGCCATTTCTGAATTTATGCAAGAGTACTGGTGGATGGCGCTAATAACTGTTGTTGCTTTTGGTTATATATTTAAAGAAGCCCATTTAAGGAGTTTGCCGCTCAGGGATGCCACCGACCGCGCCATACTTAAACTGCCCATTATAGGCATGATACTTAATAAAGCAGCGGTAGCACGTTATGCACGTACCCTATCGACCACCTTTGCAGCCGGTGTACCACTAGTAGATGCGCTTGATTCTGCAGCAGGTGCCTCCGGTAATGCGGTTTACCGTTATGCTATTTTAGAAATTAAAGCCGAGGTGAGTTCAGGTAACCAAATGAACTGGGCAATGCGCAACTCTAAAATATTCCCTGATATGGTGGTACAAATGGTCGCCATTGGTGAAGAGTCAGGATCGCTTGATGGCATGCTCGCCAAAGTTGCCACAATTTATGAGCAAGAAGTGGATGACGCCGTAGATGGCTTATCTAGCCTATTAGAGCCATTAATAATGGCGGTACTCGGCGTACTAGTCGGTGGCTTAATTGTGGCCATGTACTTACCTATATTCCAACTAGGTTCTGTTATTTAATCCCGCGTCTTTTTAAGGTTTTATTTCGGTTTTAGGTTCACGAGCAACGAGCTTCGGGTTACGAGCCTAAAACCTAACCTCTTGAACCTAGAACCTAGAACCTAGAACCTAGAACCTAGAACCTAGAACCTAGAACCTAACATCCTAAACCCTAATTTTGCACTTATGTAAAACCACTGTATTATCAACGCAGAATTTAGTTTTAGGTAAAATAAATGCAAAGTTTTTTTATTGATATTATCAGCGCGATGCAGGCCCATTTATGGTTTTATTTAACTACGGTTGGCTTAGTGAGCTTATCTGTCGGTAGCTTTTTAAATGTGGTGATATACCGCTTGCCGCTAATAATGCAAAAAGAATGGCAAACTGAATGCCGCATATTATTAGCCGACGAACTAACCAGCCCAAAGGCTAAACACGCCCCCACACAAACGACTGACACGTTTAACTTAGTTAAACCTAACTCATGCTGCCCTAAGTGCAAAGCGGCCATTAAACCGTGGCAAAATATCCCTATAATAAGCTGGCTATTATTAAAAGGTAAATGCGCAACCTGTAACAACCCAATATCAGTTCGTTACCCAAGCGTTGAGGCTATTACCGCTATTTTAAGCCTAGTGGTTGCTTACTCCTTAGGCGTAACAGAGCAGGCTTTATTATATATTGTAATGACTTGGGCATTGGTGGCACTAACTTTTATTGATATTGACCACATGCTCCTGCCGGATCAGCTTACTTTGCCGCTTGTATGGCTGGCGTTAATAGCCTCAGTTATGGGTTATACCATTGCCCCTAGTGATGCCATTATAGGCGCAGCATGTGGCTACTTAAGTTTATGGAGTGTGTTTTGGCTGTTTAAGTTAATAACCGGCAAAGAAGGCATGGGCTATGGCGACTTTAAATTACTGGCCGTGTTTGGCGCATTGCTGGGTTGGCAATCGTTATTGACCATTATTTTGCTCTCCAGCGTGGTTGGTGCAGTAATTGGTATTGCCCTACTCAGTATTCAAGGTAAAGACAAAGCAACCCCAATTCCTTTTGGCCCTTATTTAGCAATAGCCGGTTGGATCACTATGCTGTGGGGGTCACAACTACAAAACAGCTATTTTAATTTTATTGGCTACTAACTATGAGCAATACACAACATCATATTAAAAACTGGGTGCTAGGGCTAACCGGCGGCATTGGCTGTGGCAAAACCGCCGTAAGCGATATGCTGGCAGAACTAGGCATTACTATTGTTGATGCTGATATTATTGCTCGCCAAGTAGTTGAGCCTGGCACTGAAGGGCTTAATGCTATTGTTAAGCATTTTGGTACTGACATACTCAATGAACATGGCGCATTAAACCGAAGCGAACTAAGAGCGCGTATTTTTAGTAACGCTGAGCAAAAAGCATGGCTGAATGCGCTGCTACATCCTTTAATACGCACTAAACTGATCACTGATTTAACAAACGCGCAAAGCGACTACGTGGTGTTAGTTGCGCCGTTGTTATTTGAAAATGAGCTTGATAGCTACTGTAATCGCACCTTGCTGATTGACGTACCGGTAGAAATACAAATTACCCGCACCACAAAACGTGACAATATTAGCATTGAACAAGCAAAACAAATTATTGACGCACAAATGTCTCGTGAACAAAAACAACATAAAGCGGATGATATTTTAAATAATAACCGCAACTTAAACGATGTAAAACAAGACTTACTTGAGCTGCATAAGTATTATTTACAGCAAGCTAAGTCTACAATATAACTGGATAAGCTAAATGCTAGATAGTAAACCATGCAACAGCGCATTTTTTATCAGTAAAAATACCTGCTGCATTGGTACGATTAATGTATTCCTTTCTTTTTTCTGATAAATTGCTGACAAATGAAGGATTAAATCAGGTGCGCAATGAATATTAACTCACCGTTATTAAGAAAATTTATTACCCTCGGCCGGGTTGATACCGATACCGTAAAAGCAAAACAACAAGAGTTTGCGTCAACTGCTGAGCTTATTTCTAAATGTGGCAAAATAGACAGCCAAGATTTAGCGCAGCAATGTATTGATTTGTTTAGAGTGCCTTTTTTTGATTTAAAAGATTTTAATGTTGCACAAATATCTGCCGAGCTGGTTAAAGAAAAGCTGATCCGCAAGCACCATATTTTACCTTTGGTACAAAAAGGCAGAAAAGTATACATTGCCGCCTCTGATCCTACCGATTACGGCGCTTTTGAAAACTTTGAGTTTAGCACCGGTTTATCATGCGAAGTGGTGGTGGTTGACTACTTACAGCTTGACCATAAAATTGAGCAACTACTGGATGCCACAGGTAGCTTAAATTTAAGTGAAGATGAATTTAAAGAGTTTGCTGAACTAGACTCTGAGCCACAAAGAGATAACCCCCCTAAAGATGATGACAAAGACGATGCCCCTATTATTGTCTACATTAATAAAATTTTAATGGATGCAATAAAAAAAGGTGCTTCCGATCTTCACTTTGAACCCTATGAGCACAAATACCGTATTCGCTTTCGTATTGATGGTATTTTACATGAGGTAGCTAGTCCACCGAATAGTTTAGCAACCAAGCTTTCGGCGCGTATAAAGGTTATGTCGCGCCTTGATATCGCTGAAAAACGTAAACCACAAGATGGCCGTATCAAGCTTAAAATTACTGAGCGTAAAAGTATTGATTTTCGTGTTAGTACCATGCCAACCCTATGGGGTGAAAAAGTGGTAATGCGTATTCTAGATTCATCCAGTGCTATGCTAGGCATTGATGTATTAGGTTATGAACCCGAACAGAAAAAACTCTACCTCGATGCACTAGAACAACCACAAGGGATGATTTTAGTGACCGGCCCAACCGGCTCGGGTAAAACCGTATCCTTGTATACGGGTTTAAATATACTTAATCAGCCGGAACGAAATATTAGTACCGCCGAAGATCCAGTAGAAATTAACCTCGAAGGGGTTAACCAAGTACAAATAAATATTAAAGCCGACATGACCTTTGCTAATGCTTTACGGGCGTTCTTACGTCAAGATCCCGATGTTGTCATGGTGGGTGAAATACGTGATTTAGAAACCGCTGAAATATCAATTAAAGCGGCGCAAACCGGTCACTTGGTGCTATCAACGCTTCACACTAACTCCGCGCCAGAAACCATTACCCGTTTGTTAAATATGGGTGTACCCGCGTATAATGTAGCCAGTTCAATTAGTTTAATTATAGCCCAGCGCTTAGCGCGCCGATTGTGCTCTAAATGTAAAGTACCAGAGCCTTTACCCCGTGAAGAGCTTATTCGCCAAGGCTTTAATGAACAACAAATACAGGACATGATTTTATACGCACCGAAAGGCTGTGAAAGCTGTACCGATGGCTATAAAGGCCGTGTTGGTATTTACGAAGTCATGAAAGTTACCCCAGAAATAGCGCAAATTATAATGCGCGGTGGTAACTCATTAGAAATTGCTGAGGTATCACTTAAAGCAGGGTTTAATAACATACGCTTATCAGGTCTTCGAAAAGCCGCAGAGGGCGTGACCTCACTCCTTGAGATAAACCGTGTCACTAGTTTTTAAATAAAGTGCTTAGTTGCTTAACAATAAATTGAGCAGCCAAGCCTATATTAATTTGAGAGTAAATTATGCCAACTATGGTTAACTGCCCAACCTGCAAAGCACAAGTAGAATGGTCAGCACAAAGTCCGCACCGCCCTTTTTGTTCAAAGCGTTGCCAACTTATTGATTTAGGTGAATGGTCGTTTGAAAATAATAAAATTTCCGCGCCGATTACAGCTGCAGATGAGTTCAATCAAGACATGATTGAAGACATTGAAGCAATGATGGCAAAAAATGAAGATGACTTTTTTAAGTAACTTTTAAAGGTTCGAGGTTCGAGGTTCGAGGTTCGAGGTTCGAGGTTCGAGGTTCGAGGTTCGAGGTTCGAGGTTCGAGGTTCGAGGTTCGAGGTTCGAGGTTCGAGGTTCGAGGTTCGAGGTTCGAGGTTCGAGAAATTTAAAAACCTTGCAGTTAACATTGCAAGGTTTTTTTATACCTGTAGCAGCGGGTTTACCCCGCGTCAGTTTTAGGTTTTAGGTAATTTATCTACCACAGAGGTGCAGAGCACACAGAGAAAGTAACAATAAATGATCTTCTCTCTGTGGGGCGCGAAGCGCCTCTGCTCCCTCTGTGGTTCAAAATATTCTGTAGATACAAGGCGGGGCTTCGGGCGACGAGCTTCGCCCCTCGCACCTAGCCCTTCTACCTGCGGCGCTGCTGTATTTTAGCTAACTTTTCTTTTTGCTCAGCGTTAAGCAGTTGCATTACCTGATGCTGGGTTTTCAATTTAATTAATCCCAATTGCTGTTTCTTATCTTGGCGTGCGGTTAATAACTCTTTCGCTGCATTTTCGTCAAAGTTTGGCGCTGACAATAACGCATCCATCTGCGCTTTATAAGCTTGGCGCTGTGCCTTACGCGCGTCTTTATTTTGGTTTCTTAGTGCTTTAATCTGTGTTTTTTGCGCTGTAAAAATCGCTTTTAATTGTGTTTGTTGCTCTTGCGTAAGCGCCAGCTTATCTGCTGCTCGCTCAGAAAGTAAAAAGCGCGCTTGAGAGTGGCCTTGTTTATGTCCATCACCTTTTGCAAGTGCGCTGCCCGCACTGAGCGTTGCTGCTGTTAAGCCACATATAAGTACTAATTTTGATAGCGTGTTTACTTTAGTCATAATCATCACCTTAATATTAGGTTGGTTGTTGGTTGCTAATGTTTACTATAACTAACTCAATACAAAGTAACGCAAAGCAGTGTAAAGGTTATGTAAAGACTAACTTTTGATGAATTTAGCGCGTAAAATAAAACCATAAACAGCGCGTAAGGCTTTATATATGAAACTATTAATGATTGATGATGACACCGGTTTATGCGAGTTATTGAGCGAATACCTAAGCGCACAAGGGTTTAGCATTCAAACCGCACACGATGGTCAACAAGGCTTAGAGCTTGCCTTGCAGAACGATTACGCGCTTATATTACTTGACGTTATGCTGCCCTCTATAGATGGCTTTGAAGTGCTAAAACAACTCAGGCAAAGTAAATTAACACCGGTGATTATGCTGACCGCTAAGGGTGAAGACTTTGACCGTATTTTTGGCCTAGAACTCGGCGCTGATGATTATATTGCAAAACCATTTAATCACCGTGAACTCCTTGCCCGGGTTAAAGCCATTACTCGGCGTATTGAACACATTAATAGTGTGTCTAATAACAATAAAAAAATATCTTCAAACGGTATTACTGTTAATTTTGCTACGCGAGAAGCTAGTATTAATAACAACTCCCTCACACTAACGGGCACCGAATACGAGATACTTGCCTTATTGATAAAGCACGCCCCGAATGTAATTAGCAAAGAGCAAATAAGCGAAGATGTATTAGGCAGGCGGTTAGCGTCTTTTGACCGCTCTATAGATATGCATGTGAGTAATATCCGTAAAAAAATAGCCGAGCACATAGACGGTGATAAAATTAAAACAATGAGGGGAACAGGGTATGTCTTCATCCAAGGAGAATAAACCTCACCGTTTTAGTTGGCTACGCCACCCACGACATTATTTATTTTTTAAGGTCTTTACGTGGTTTTGGCTGACGATTATTGGCACTTTTACAGCGCTCTTTTTCTTGAGTAATATTTCACTAATAAATGCCATTAGCCATGACCCACTGCAAGGACCAATGCAGAAAAACCTAGAATACCTAGCACGAGCTATCGAGCGCAGCGCACATAAACACAAGCGATCTATTAATGACATTATTACTCATCCGCGTTTAACTAAACGTAAATTACTTTATTTAAATTCACAAAACAGCGATGAGGTTTTGATCAGTAAAGATGTTGAGAACAATATTGATTTAAGCTTACTTAACTTTAGCAAGGGGATGCCTCCACAGGTTATTTTTACTGAATACTATCAAGCTTTTGGACCCATACGTATTCGTGTTCCCGAAGGGGAATTTGAGTTATATGAAATCGATATAAATCAGCAGCGGCCGCTCTTTATTCGTTTAAGGTTACTACCTGTATGGTTAAAAATTTCCATCGCGATTATCGCCTCACTTACATTAAGTTTTTTATTTAGTCGTAACTTAATTGCCCCTATAAATAGTTTAAAACAAGCAGCAATCAAGCTCTCAAACGGCGATTTAAGTGCGCGTGCGGCAATAAATAGTCAGCGAAAAGATGAACTTGGAGTTTTAGGACGCGACTTTAACCGCATGGCCGATCAACTAGAGCAGCTACTTAGCGCTCAAAAGCGCTTATTAGCGGATATATCCCATGAATTACGCTCTCCGCTAACTCGTTTAAAAATGGCGACGGGGCTGGCGCAAATGCAAGCAAGTGAAGCAAGCCAATCGTATTTATTGCGTATTGAAAAAGAAGCTAATCAACTGGATAAAATGATAGCCGATGTATTACAGGTATCGCGCTTAGAAGCCAATAGCCAACCTTTATCGCTGCAAGCACAGTCGTTGCAAGTGATTGTTGACCATGTGATTAACGATGCTCAGTTTGAAGCGAAACAGCACAATAAAACCTTACTTGTACACGGTAATGTTGAAGTAAATATAGAATGTGACGAAATGTTGATTGCCAGTGCCTTAGAGAACATTCTGCGCAATGCCATTAAATATGCACAACATACTATTAGCATCAGCTTAAAACACAGTGATACCATATACATACAAATATGTGACGATGGCCCTGGCGTACCTAAGGCGCAACTTGATAAGTTGTGTGAACCGTTTTTCAGGCAATCAGATGCCCGCGACCGCCTCAGCGGTGGCACGGGTTTAGGGTTAGCCATTGCAAAAAATGCGGTGATCGCGCATGGTGGAAATTTAGCTTTATCAAATAAAGACGCTGGCGGGTTGTGCGTTGAGGTAAGCTTACCAATACAAAAGAGAGAGCATGTTTTATAGTACTGAAAGTGAGCTTGAAAAGAATCAGCCTGCAATAAATGAGTTTTATACTAATACGCTAAAAAAAGCGTATTTAAACACAGCGGCTGGGGAATTGTTTTATGCTTATGCCAAGCCTAACGATGCTCACACTGCCATTGTTATTAGTTCAGGGCGTATTGAAGGACTGGATAAATACAAAGAGCTACTTTGGGAGCTTTATTGTAATAATTTTGCAGTGTTTATTGTTGATCACCAAGGCCAAGGTCGCTCTTATCGGTTATTAAAAAACCCCCATAAAGGCTACGTAAAACAATTTGAAGATTACAGTCACGATCTTAACCAGTTTAATGAAAAAGTGGTGCAGCAGCACTGGCAAGGTAAAAAGTTACTGCTTAGTCATTCAATGGGCGGCGCCATTGCATTTGATTACTTAGCACGTTATTCACATGATTTTAGTGGGGCATTTTTATCGGCGCCCATGTTTGATATTCATACCAAAGGAATACCCAAGCCAATTGCACAGTTTATCGCTGCAAGTGCCTCATTATTAGGGCTCTCAGGATGTTATGCACTAGGACAAAACGATTACTCACCTGAAGAGTTTGCGCTTAATACTTTAACCAGTAGCCAAATACGTTACGAGCAATTTAGGGCAACTTATCAGCAAACCCCACTATTACAATTAGGTGGCGTGACTTATGGCTGGCTGAATACTGTTTTTTCGTTTATTAAAGCGCTTGATAAACTATCCATAACCACCCCACTATTTATAGCTAGCGCAGAAAATGATGAAGTGGTTGATAATCAAGCCCAATACAAGCTTGCAAGCCGGCATAAAAATACGCTAATCAAGCAGTTTAAAGGGGCTAAGCACGAGCTATTTTTTGAGCGTGATGAAATTCGCCAACCACTACTAACAAGCCTATATAAATTTTGTGAGTCGCTAAGTTAACCTAAATTCTGGTTAGGTTAACGACCAAGCGATAATGGATCTAGGTGAATCAATATATCCACTTCCGATTCAAATTGCTGAGTGATCATCAGCTCAACTTCGTCGGCTACTTTATGGGCACGAATAAGCGGTAAATGATCATCAAGCTCTAAATGCAGTTGGATAAACTTAACTTTACCGCCTTGTCGAGTACGAATTCCGTGTACCCCATAAACATCAATATGGGCATGCGCTATTTCAAAAATACTTTGCTTTTCTTCATCTGGCAGCTCTTTATCCATTAAGTGCGAGGCACTCTCAGTCGCTATATCCCAGCTGTTATAAAGTAAGTAACCCGCTACACCAATGGCAAACAGAGGATCAGCATACAGCACCCCATAATAAGCAAGTAAAATAGCAATTAGTACCGCCGCGTTTAAAATTAAATCGCCTTTATAGTGAACAGAATCAGCCTTGATGGCGATTGATTCTGTATGCTTCACTACTTTATTTTGCACAAATACAATTAATAAAGTACACGCTATAGCAAAAATACTGACCCACACACCTAATAATGAATGTGTCAGCTCTACGGGGTTAATGAGACGCTCAATACCGTGAAACGCCAATAAACAACCTGAGCCTGCAATAAAAGCGGCCTGCCCAAGCCCTGCAAGTGCCTCGGCTTTACCGTGGCCAAATCGGTGGTCGTCATCCGCAGGACGCAGTGCATACGATAAAACCAAAAAGCTCATTAGTGTTGCTGTTATATCCATTAATGAGTCGGTTAATGAGCCAAGCATTGACGCCGAACCCGACGCAAGCCACGCCCATGCTTTGGTCGCAATCATTAGGCTGACCATAATCATGGTCACTATGCTGGAGGCCTTGACCCAAAATTCATAACTGCGATTATGCACGTATCTTTCCGTTGTAAGCTGTATTTAATGTTTTCAGTATATCATTTTTTATTCATTGTTCGTGTATACTGACCCCGTCAAATTAAAGATTTTATAGGGCTTATTGTGCTGGATATTGTTTTATACCAACCTGAAATTCCGCCTAACACCGGGAATATCATTCGTTTATGTGCCAATACAGGCTATTCACTGCATTTAATTGAACCGTTAGGGTTTGAATGGGATGACAAACGTGTAAAACGCGCTGGCCTTGATTATCATGAATTTAGCCATGTGCAACGCCATGCTTCATTTGAAGCTTACTTAGAAAAGTGTCAGCCTAAAAAAGTGTATGCGTGCACCACTAAAGGCAGTCAGTTTCACCATCAAGCACAATATGAAGCGGGTGACTGCTTAGTATTCGGCCCTGAGACCCGAGGCCTACCTGATGACATGATCCAAGCATTACCAAACGAGCAACGAGTACGTATTCCTATGCAAGCCGACAGCCGTAGTATGAACCTATCTAATGCGGTAGCTGTGTTTGTGTATGAGTCTTGGCGCCAGCTTGGTTTTCCAAACGCTCAGTAAGGTTTTAGGTTTTAGGTTTTAGGTAAACAAAAATACCTGTTACCTAAAACCTAGCAGTTCGTTTTATTCTGATTTCTGTTCACGACCTAATAAGGCCATAGCAGCTGCTTTCATGTCTTTATTTTCATAAAGTACTTTGTATATTTGCTCAGTGATTGGCATTTCAACACCCGCACGCTGCGCGAGTAAATACACTTCTTTGGTGTTTCTAAAGCCTTCAACGACTTGGCCAATTGATGCAATCGCATCATCAACACTTTCACCTTTACCTAACGCTAAACCAAAACGGCGATTGCGCGATTGGTTATCGGTACAGGTTAAAATTAAATCGCCTAAACCAGCCATACCCATAAAGGTTTCTGGTTTTGCACCCAGTGCACAACCCAAACGCGATAACTCCGCTAAACCACGGGTAATAAGCGCGGTACGTGCATTTGCACCAAAGCCAACACCATCAGAAATCCCTGCACCAATAGCAATTACGTTTTTAACCGCACCACCAAGCTGTATGCCAATAAAGTCATCATTGTTGTACACCCGAAACGAGCGGCCGCAATGGAGTAGATCGGCAATTTGTTTCGCAAATGCTGATGAAGTTGATGACACCGAAATAGCAGTCGGTGAACCCATCGCCATTTCTTTTGCAAAGGTTGGCCCAGAAAGCACCGCTAATGGTACTTCTTCACCGAGCTCTTGCACTGCCACTTCTTGCAATAAGCGCCCAGTATCTGGCTCAAGCCCTTTAGTAGCCCAGGCTATTTTTGCATTTGGCCGCAAAGCCGGTTTAATTTGCTTTAGCGTGTCGGCAAATGCGTGGCTTGGCACAACAACCAGTACAATATCGCTAGCTGCTGTTGCTTGCTGCAAATCGGCTTCAAGGGTTAAGGTGTCAGGAAAAGGAATATCAGGTAAGTAACGTTGATTTTTTCGCTCAGCTGCAAGCGTCGCAACGTCTTGGCTATTGCGCCCCCATAAAGTCACATTGTGACCATTTCGGGCTAAACAAATAGCAAGGGCGGTGCCATAAGACCCCGCCCCTAAAACAGTAACAGCTGATGTTGCTGTATTCATAAATTATGCGTCTGCTGAAGCCTGCTCAGCTTGCGCTGTGCGTTGCTGCATGTATTGTGCAAATAATGCATCAAAGTTAACCGGTGCAAGGTTAAGCTGTGGGAACGTACCACGGTTTACTAAGTTCGATACCGCTTCACGTGCATACGGGAATAACACGTTAGGGCAGAATGCACCTAGCATATGTGCTAATTGCATTTCTTCAACATCAGCAATAGTAAAAATACCTGCTTGTTGAATTTCACATAAAAACGCAGTTTCTTCACCGATAGATGCCGTCACAGTTAACGCTAAAACAACTTCGTAAACACCTTCATCAAGCTTATTAGAGCGTGTATCTAAATCTAATTTTACTTCTGGAGCCCACTCTTTTTGAAAAATAGCGGGTGAATTTGGCGTTTCAAACGACACATCTTTAGTGTAAATACGTTGAATAGTAAACTGTGCGCCTGCATCAGCTTCTGCTGCTGCGTTTTGATTTTGTTCGTTCATTGTTATTCCTAACCTGTTATTTATTATAATTAATTAAATTAAGCACTCAGCTTAGCATCAAGGTTACCTTGTGCTTCTAGTGCCATCATATCGTCACAGCCACCGATGTGTTCATCGTTAATAAAAATTTGTGGAACCGTGCTTGCGCCACCGGCTTTGGCGATCATTTCATCGCGAAGCTCTGGCTGTACGCCAATATCAATATTTGTGTATTTTACACTTTTGCTGTCTAACAACGCTAATGCGCGATGACAAAAAGGACAATATCCTTTGGTGTATAAAACAACGTTACTCATAATATAATCCTTAATCGGTTTAGCTAAGGCGTATTAGCGACCGGTTGTTGTTGGCAAGCTTGCTGATTGCCACGCACCCATACCGCCAGACAAAACAGAAACCTGTTCAAATCCTGCTTTATGCATTGCCGTTGCAACGCCTGAGGCAGTCATACCTGCAGCACATACCACTATAATGGGTTTGCTCTTGTACTTTTCAAGGGTTGAAAAATCAGATTCTTTGGCTTTTTCTGGGTTTAAATGCACAGCACCGGCAATATGGCCTGTTTTAAACTCTTTTTGCCCACGCATATCAACAACCTGACCGTCTTCGCGGTTAATAAGTAACGTTAACTGCTGAGGATTGATCTGACGAATTGCTGAAAATTTACTTTTTATTGCGCCACTAACAATAAGAAACGCAATCGCAACCCAAGCTAGGCTTAGAATTGGATGATTTGAGACAAATTCAATATATTGATCCATTCGACTTCCACTATAAAGTTACATGCTAAAACAGGGTGTTTTAGATATTTAATTCATATTTATTGTACTTACATAATGAGCAGTCACTCATCAGTAAATCAATTTAGAGTACTGTTAGGCTACTCTGAATTTTACCTACACAGAGGCTTAACTTACCCCACAAGCCTATTCAATACTTGAATAAAATAGGGATTAGCCGCGCAAGTATACCCAAATCAGCTAAAAATGCGAGTTTAAGCACGCCTGAAAGCCACAATGTAGCGCTCTTTTTAACTGAAAAATAACCTAACCCTTTAAAATATTCAATTGAGAGAGGAAGCTCATTGAAAATTTTTAATATCTTCTTTTCATTGCTGATCCTAGCTATAAAACACGGTATGCTTAAGCTTGGCATGTTGGCATTAATGTTAGCGTGTATTTTAGCAACGCTAGGGTCTGTTGATCTTTCAAGGTTAAATTTGCAGCAGCCTGTTTGGTATTTAGGCAAGGCAGAGCCTATGTGGTGTGGTTATTCCCCATAAATAGGCGATAACGCAGCATCAATGCCAAACAGGTGCTGCCCGAAGGGTTCTGCCTAGGGGCGATTTACTCTTTGTTGCCTACATGGATGTAGGTAAGGGGCGTGAGCAGGACGCGGAAGCTTTGCTCGGTTTTGACTTAGCCCACTAGGTTACAAACCTCGCGCCGCGATTAAACCGCCCCTAGTTTGAACAAATTTTAATCCGCAAAGGTCAACAGACCCTAATAGGAGTGACTATGACAGAACATAAAAAACCACTGGTATTAATGATTTTAGATGGCTGGGGATACAGAGAAGATGAGCAAAGCAATGCCATTTTAGCTGCTAATACCCCTGTGTTAGATGAGCTTTGGGCAACGCGTCCTCATACATTAATTTCAGCATCGGGTTTAGATGTGGGTCTTCCTGATGGTCAAATGGGTAATTCTGAAGTAGGCCATGTTAATTTAGGCGCTGGCCGTATTGTGTATCAAGATTTTACCCGTATCACAAAAGCCATTGATGATGGCGAGTTTGATACAACCCCTGCACTGGTTGAAAACATTGATAAAGCCGTTCATGCCAACAAAGCCGTACACATTATGGGACTGTTAAGTCCAGGTGGCGTGCATAGCCACGAAGACCATATTGTTGCCAGTATACAACTGGCTGCAAAACGCGGCGCCAAAGAAGTGTACTTTCATGCCTTTTTAGATGGCCGAGATACTCCCCCACGTAGTGCTAAAGCGTCTATTGAGCGTATTGAAGCCTTATTTAGCGAACTTAAATGTGGCCGTTTAGCCTCACTGATTGGCCGTTACTACGCCATGGACAGAGACAACCGCTGGAACCGTGTTGAAAAAGCGTATAATTTAATCACCCTCGGTGAAGGCGATTTTGATTATGAAGATGGCGTAAACGCACTTAACGCGGCTTATGAGCGCGATGAAAATGACGAATTTGTCGCAGCCAGTACTATTACCCCTAAGGGTAGCGAAGCTGTAAAAGTAAACGATGGCGACACTATTATATTTGCCAACTTTAGAGCAGACCGTGCACGTGAAATCACTCGCGCCTTTGTCGAACCTGGTTTTGACGGTTTTAATAAGAAAAAATCGCCTGAGCTTAGTGCCTTTGTGATGATGACCGAATATGCCGCCGATATTAATGCGCCAGTGGCTTTTGGCCCGACACCACTTAATAACGTACTTGGCGAGTGGTTTGAAAAACAAGGTAAAACTCAGCTACGTATATCAGAAACTGAAAAATATGCCCACGTTACCTTTTTCTTTAGTGGCGGACGCGAAAATGAATTTAACGGCGAAACTCGCGAGCTGATCCCCTCTCCTCAAGTGGCAACGTATGATTTACAGCCAGAAATGAATTCGCAAATGCTTACTGATAAACTCGTTGAAGCCATAAAAAGTGGTCAATATGATGCCATTATTTGTAACTACCCTAATGGCGATATGGTAGGTCACTCAGGTGTATTTGAGGCGGCAGTTAAAGCTTGTGAAGCAGTAGATAGCTGTATTGGTCGTGTAGTTGATGCTCTTAAAGAGTATGGTGGAGAAGCACTGATCACTGCCGATCATGGTAATGCTGAGCAAATGGCAAACCTTAAAACAGGCCAAGCACACACAGCGCATACTAGTGAGCCAGTACCGTTTATTTATGTAGGACGTGACGCGCAAGCGCATACCGGTAAAGCCTTGAGCGATGTTGCACCCACCATGCTGCATTTAATGGGGCTAGAACAACCTGCAGAAATGACAGGTTCGCCAATTATGGTGTTGAAATAACTTATGAATAAAAGCGCATGCCGCATTATTGCGTGTATATGTGTACTAAACTCATTAGCCACTGGCGTTGCAGTGGCTAATGAGGATCGTACCAAAAAAGACTTATCACAGGTACAAGTCGCTTTAGAGCA
Source organism: Pseudoalteromonas sp. SK18 (assembly GCF_001974855.1). Taxonomy (GTDB): domain Bacteria; phylum Pseudomonadota; class Gammaproteobacteria; order Enterobacterales; family Alteromonadaceae; genus Pseudoalteromonas. The sequence continues at coordinate 32,624 of NZ_MTQB01000009.1, forward strand.
AAGCCAAGCTGAATTTCAACAACAACAAAAAGAAATCGCTAAGCAACAACAAAAACTGAAAAACCACGAACTCGCCATAGCTAAAAATGCTAAAGCACTTAATATGGCTGAGCAATCAGTTAAAACAGCACAACAACAGCAAACAGAACAACAACAAAAAGCGGCACGGCTTGAAAAACAACAGACACAGTTTCAGCGTATTTTAGCAGCCCAATTAAAAAGTGCTTACATGGCTGGCGGCGATGACTATTCAAAAATGCTGCTTAACCAAGAAGATACCGCCAAATTTGAACGAACACTTAGCTACTATAACTACTTAAATAAAGCCCGTATAAAACAACTCGATGATCTTAAAGCACTACAACTAGAAATTGCGAAAAACCAAGCTGAACTTGCGAAAACAAAAGAGAGACTGGTTGCTTTATTTGAGGAGCAAAAAAGACGACAAGCGGCACTCCTTAATGCCAAAAATGAACGTCAAGCAAGCTTAAAAAATCTAAAACAGCAATTAAATAAAACCAAAAATTCCATTAGCTATTTAGAAGAAAACGAGCAAACTCTGATTGCTACCATTAAAGAGCTTGAAGAAGAAGAAAAAACCACAAAAATTGAGCTACTTGGCTTAAATCGCAATAAGGGTAAATTGAACTGGCCAAGCAAAGGGAAATTAGCGCACCAGTTTGGCCAACGTAAACACGGGGGCATTAATTGGAAAGGCGTGTTAATTTCTGCATCTGAAGGGACTGCAGTAAACAGTATCGATAATGGCCAAGTAGTATTTGCCGATTGGTTAAAAGGCTATGGCTGGGTGATCGTACTTGACCACGGCCAAGGTTTTATGAGCTTATACGGACACGCACAAACCTTACTAAAAGACGTGGGTGATATGGTCAGAGAAGGTGAAAGTGTTGCATTAGTTGGGCAAAGCGGTGGACAAGCTGATTCTGGTCTATACTTTGAAATACGTCATAAAGGGCGTGCTGTTAATCCCATAAAATGGTGCAGGCGTATTTAATATCAAAATAGCTGCATCCTATTAGAGGCAGTTATGATAAACAGACACATTTGCCAAAAAAAAGTATCGCAAACAAAACCAATGTTTTGGTTTTGTTTGCAGTTGTTTTTTTTATTCGTGTTTTTTAGCTTTATAAATACAGCCTATGCAAGCTCGGTTAAAGATTTAGAAAGCCAAAAAATAAATGAAATACTGTTTAATATCCACACCTACTACGTTGATGATTTAGCACTGCAAAATAGTGAATATATTGAATACAATACGTCTCAATTTGAACGCTTATATTCTAAGCTCGACGCTTACTCTAAGTATTTAGATAAAAATGAGTTAAATGCATTATTTGATAATACTAATGGCCGCTATACCGGCTTAGGTATAGAAGTAAAAAGCATTGAACAGCGCACCACAATTGTTAAAGTAATTAATAATTCACCAGCAAAACAAGCTGGCCTTCGCCCAGGCGATATAATTACCGCCGTTAATCAGCACCATGTAGAAAATAGCCCCATTGATATCGTCGCGCAGCAAATTAAAGATAGTGCTAACGGTAAAGTACGGCTAAGTATTACCCGTAATAATAATCAAACACCGCTAATATTTAATCTTAGTAGAAAACAAATTAAGCTCGCCAGTGTTACCAAGCAACTACTTGATGCGGGTAGTGGCTATATTGCTATTAATAACTTTTCTAATCACACCTTGCATGAGGTTGCCTTACAAATAGCTGCCATGCAAAACCATTACGGCCATTCTTTAAAAGGCCTGATTATTGATTTACGAGACAACCCTGGGGGCACCTTAAAAAGTGCAGTTGCAGTAGCAGATCTGTTTCTTCAAGATGGCTTAATCGTGACGACCAAAGGACGTTTTTATGATTCGAATCAATCCTTTTACGCTAAACGTGGCGATATTTTAAAAGGTGCACCGATTGTTGTGCTGATTAATGAAAACTCAGCCTCGGCAGCAGAAATACTGGCTGCGGCGTTAAAAGAAAACCTACGTGCAAAAATAGTAGGCAGTCAGTCGTTTGGTAAAGGAACAGTGCAATCGCTCATTCCATTAGGCGATGGTGATACCGCTTTAAAACTAACAACAGCTCGCTACTTTACGCCATTGGGAGAGTCCATTGAAGGGATTGGCGTAACCCCAAATGTGGCGATTAATCAAACAACGCTTCCACAAACAAATAAAGCCGTTATAATAAAAAATGAACAATTAGAACAAAACACCGCTTTTAACGCTGAAGAATTAGCCGATATCCAGTTAGTAAAAGCAAAGCAGCTACTTAGCAAGCAGTAAAAGTGGTAAATTATTTTAAGATAATAAAAATTATAAAACGTGAAAATTATAAATTTAATGGTGTTAGCTGGGCTTTTTTTAACCTTATTTGCAACACCGAGTGCTGTTAAAGCTAAACAAATAGCCATAGTGATCGATGACATAGGTTATCATCAACGTGACCTAGAATTCCTGAGTTTACCTGGGCAATTGTCTTATTCAATTTTGCCTCATACTCCCTACTCTCAAATATTTGCAACTCTTGCTAGTCAGTCAAATAAAGAACTCCTGTTGCATGTGCCTATGCAAGCTTTAAATGGTAAAAAGCTGGGCCCTGGGGCGCTCACTTTAAATATGGATAAAGCCCAACTACAACAAACACTCGGTAATGCGCTGGCTAGTTTGCCACAAGTTAAAGGGGTTAATAACCATATGGGCTCTGCGCTCACTCAGCAAACCCAAGCAATGAAATGGACCATGGAAGTACTTAAAAAGCGTCAGTTGTATTTTCTTGATAGCCGAACAACCGACTTAAGCCAAGCACAGAATGCAGCTAACTTTTTAGGGGTAGAGAATATTGGTCGGCATGTATTTTTAGATAATATAACGACCCCTGAGCAGCTACAATTTAGGCTAGAAGAACTAAAATCAAAAGCAACTAAGTATCAGTTTGCCATTGCAATAGCGCACCCCTATCCTGAAACCATCGATTTTTTACGCCACGCTTTGCCGCAATTAACCGAGCAAGGATTTGAATTGGTGCCAGTATCACAACTGGTAGAACGTAAGTATGTGCAAATAGCCCAACAACAAGCCATTTCATTAAACTGATGGAGCAAGGTAACGCCTTACCCCAACAGTTGATTTAACTCAATTATAAATATGGTACTTATAAAATAAACGTCGCTACTTTAGCATTTAAATCTGTAGCTCTGTCTTTTAAGACTTCTGCTTGGCTTAAATGCGCGGTAGCTGAGGTCGTTATTTCATCGGTTACATCTTTAATGGCGACCGTATTTCTAGTAATTTCATTGGTCACTTGCGTTTGCTCTTCTGCAGCTACGGCTATTTGACCCGCCATATCAGAAATTTCATTTACCGCCAGAGTTATTTCTTCTAATGCTTGCGCTGCAGCATTAACATCATCAACACTATTATTGGCATAGCCTTTACTGCTGTCCATTAAGCTCACTGCTTTTTTAGTGGTGTTTTGTAAAGTTTCTATGGTGGTATAAATTTCGGCTGTAGAGTTTTGTGTTCTTCTTGATAGCACACGCACCTCATCGGCAACCACTGCAAAACCACGCCCCTGCTCTCCTGCTCGAGCGGCCTCTATTGCTGCATTAAGCGCTAAGAGATTTGTTTGCTCAGCAATTTCTTGAATAGTGGTCAAAATGCTCGAAATAGCCTGAGCATGCAAGCTTAGCTCACCAATCACGGTGGTAGTTTGGTCTATTTCGCCCGCCAGTGAATTAATCGTGTTTCTGGTTTTATCAACTAACAGCTTACCTTCACGACTACTTTGCGCCGACTGCTGCGATGCGGTCGCAGTATTTTCAGCATTAGCAGCAATTTCATGGGTTGCACTCGCCATTTCTGTTACCGCAGTGGCAACCATGGCTACTTCTTGTTGCTGTCGCTGCAATTCGCTGACACTACTTTGGTTGGTGATTAAGCTTTTCTCTGCATCAAAATCCAAATCCGTTGCTAGCTGGCGAATATGGCTAATTAGCTCATGCTGGCTGCTTACAAAGCGATTAAAACTATCAGCCAGTACCCCAACCTCGTCTTGCGTATCAACACTAATACGCTGGGTTAAATCACCGTTACCATCTGCAATTGTTGATAATGCTTGTGATACTCGGCTTAACGGCGCAAGCAACACACCCAATAACCATGAAATAGCAAACACGCTTAATAAAAGTGCCACACTCACTAACACGAGTTGAGTTACTAATAAACTTATTAGCGGAGCCTCTAAGGTTTGCTTATCCAGTACAAATAATAGCTGCCAATCAGTATTGTTAATGTTCTCACCCCAAACAAGCTTCTCTCGGCCTTCATCTTTAAAATAAATAGGCGTGAATTCACTGTTTTGGCTATTAGATAAAATTAATTGGTGATTAATTTTCGAGTCAATATGCGTAATATCTGCCATTACTTTTTTAGTGTCTTTATAAGCAATCACAGTGCCATCTTTATGCATCATGATTGCGTATCCATCTGCAGGCAAAGACATTGTATTGACGCTGTCGACTAAGGTCTCAATCGATAAATCACCCGCTACCACGCCGCTTTGCGTGGTTTTAGCAATAGAAACAACCAACTGATTAAACGCGGTATCTAAATAAGGTTTAGTAATTACGGTACCACTTGTAAGTTGTGCTTGTTTATACCATGGTCTTGAGCGCGGGTCGTAGCCGCTTCGATCAATATTAGGATCAGAATCAGTCATTTTACCCTGATTATCACCAAAGTATGTCAACTCAAAATCACCCGACAACTTTGCTTGTTGCAGTGCGTTTAACGTATTGCCCTCAACTTTGCTAGCTACTGATTCTACAATTCGCTGTCGATCAGCTAACCATTCCTCGATACGCATTGCTTGCTGTTTACCCGATTGGCTTACATTATCAATACTGGTTTTAAGTAACAGGGCTTTTTGAGAAGAATAGCTATACCACGATAGCAAAATAATGATGACAGCTAGGGCAAGAACCACCGATAGCAAGATCTTTTTCTTTAGTGAATAAGAGTTCATAGTGAGTGCAAATACTCGTGTTAATAAAAATTAGAAAGTGATTTTAAATACAGCGATTGAATGGCTGAATTTAGACTATTGTTGAAGCTGATTTAAGTTCAAGCGCGAAGCATCTTCACATACACGCAAAAAAAAACAAATAGAAATCATTAATTTAGTTAAAAACCAAACTTATTCACTAATTTCAATGAGACTCTTTTTAATTAAAAGATATGAAGATGTAACAACAGGTAAGCAAAAAAGTTGCAAGCCTGCTTTTTATTAACTTTTCTTTAAAGCATAAAAAAGCCCCGCACTTTCATGCAGGGCTTTGTCAGTTTTTTAAGTACGATTAACTCATCGCGCTTTGTAATTTTTTCATTGCTGTTTTTTCCAGCTGGCGAACACGCTCTGCTGATACGCTATACTTTTCAGCCAGCTCTTGCAGTGTTGCTTTATCGTCTGACAGCCAACGAGCACTAACGATATCTTGAGAACGCTCATCGAGTGTTTTCAAGGCGCTAAATAAACGCGTATGCGACTGTTCTTGCCATTGCTGTTGTTCAATGTCGTCAGCTAGATCAGCAGAACCATCGGTTAAATATTGTACCGGTGAGTAAGTGCTGGTTGGCGCGTCATCGTTATCGTCGCCAGTTAAATCAAAGCCCATGTCTTGGCCGCTCATACGCGACTCCATTTCACGCACTTCTTTTTCACTCACACCTAGCTCACTAGCTACTGTGCTCACTTCAGCTTGGTTAAACCAACCTAAACGCTTTTTATTTTTACGTAAATTAAAAAACAATTTACGCTGTGCTTTGGTCGTCGCTACTTTAACGATACGCCAGTTTTTAAGCACAAATTCATGGATTTCAGCTTTGATCCAATGAACCGCAAATGAAACCAAACGTACACCCACTGATGGGTCAAAACGTTTTACTGCTTTCATCAGTCCGATGTTACCTTCTTGAATTAAATCAGCTTGAGGTAACCCGTAACCCGAGTAGCTTTTAGCTATGTGCGCTACAAAGCGCAAATGCGACATAATGAGTTGCTTTGCAGCACTAAGATCGCCTTCTTCCTGAAGTCTTTTTGCAAGTTCCTGCTCTTGCTCAACTTTAAGCATAGGAATAGTACTAACAGCTTGAAGGTAGCCGTCCATACTTGCGCTTTGTTGCCCAACTGTAAGTGCCATTGCGTATAAATCTTTACTCATTTTTCACCTCGGTGATAAACATTTGAAACCATCTTAGCACTCTTTTAGTAAGAGTGCTAACTTGAATTTAAAACTTTTTTGAATCATAAATCAAGTGGTTTTTTTAGTGTTAAGCCAGTCTACGCTAGGCGACTGAATAACCTATGAATTGATTTAGCCAAAGCAAAGATTAACCTTTTTACTTTGGCTTTTTTATAATTTTAAACTTAAAACATGACAGTTTTAAGTTTATCTGGGCGCTAAATCTTATCGGGTTCTATTTCTGAGATATAACGGTTAACCGATAAATAAGAACCAATAAAGCCCAAGCTAGTGGCCAACAATACCAAAGCGCCAAATTCATTAAGGCTAAGCCCTATTAATGTAAAGCTAGTTTGATATACCCCTGCCACACTACTTACCGCAGCCGATAGCCACCACATCATTAATGCCACGCAAATAAAAGCAAACAATCCGCCAATCACGCCATACCAAATGCCGGTCCATAAAAATGGAGCGTGTATAAAGGTATTGGTTGCCCCCACTAGCTTCATTACCTGTATTTCTTCTTTTTTATCCATAATAGATAAACGAATTGTGTTGCCTATAATAAGCGTCACTGAGGTAAGTAATAGTAGCGCAATAGTGATGACACTCTCTTTTAACAAACTTAGTAATGCATTTAGGCGCTCAAGCCAAGCAATATCAAGCTTACCAAAGTCAACTTCGCGCTCGGCTTCGAGTTTTTTAAGCAATAACTTAGCCGCATTAGGTTGGCTATGTCGCTGTGTTGGTGTAACTAAAACCACATTCGGTAATGGGTTGCTATCTAAATATTCTAAAGCCTGACCAAACCCAGACATTTCTTTGAACTCATCCAAAGCCTCAGTGCGAGAAATAAAAGTCACACTTTGTATTTCTGGATATAGCGCTAAACGTTTAACTAAAGTTTGTGTTTCTTGCTCGCTCATATTTTCTTTTACAAACAAGGATATTTCGCTGGCTTGCTCAAAACCACTACTCACTTGCTGCACATTTTTAACCACTAAATATAGTGTAGCGGGCAAGGTTAAACTCAAACCGAGTACTGCAATGGTCATCATTGAAGCCAATGGCGTGCGCCACATTTCTCCTAGGCTGTACACACCTTGGCGAAAAATATTAATAATGAAAAAGTAACCACCAGAGAATACTGATTTTTTTTGTTTATCATTACTATTTTGACGGCTTTTAAATAGTAAACTCATAATATCCCCTCAGCCAATGGATCTTGGCTCATGCGCCCATCATGAAGCGTTAAGCTACGGTACTTCATTCGCGACACCAAGCCTAAATCATGGGTGGCAATTAAAACCGTGGTGCCATGTCTATTAAAGTCTTCAAACAGGCGTAATATTTCCATTGATAATTCAGGGTCTAAGTTACCGGTAGGTTCATCGGCTAGCAATATAGGTGGAGAATTGACGATGGCTCGTGCAATCCCTACTCGTTGTTGCTCACCGCCAGAAAGTGTTGAGGGGTGACAGCGAACTTTATCTAACAAGCCCACTTTATCGAGCGCGCCATGTACACGTTTGGCAACCTGCTTGTGGTGAGTCCCTTCAATAATTAAGGGCAAAGCAACGTTATCAAATACCGTATATCGCTCTAATAACCGATGATTTTGAAAAATAATACCAATATCACGACGTGCATAAGGAATTTGACGCGAATTTAATTTATTTAAATCCACGCCATTGATAAACACATTGCCCGCAGAAGGGCGTTCCATCAAGCTTATAAGCTTTAACAGTGTACTTTTACCGGCACCACTGTGGCCTGTTAAAAAGGCCAATTCACCAGGCTTTATATGAAAGTTCACTTTTTCAAGCGCGCGGTGCCCACCGGCATAGGTTTTACTTACTTGCTGAAAATTTATCATTTTTTATTATTGCCAATTTATTGTGAGCCTTAGGCTTAAAAATAAAATGGTATTCCTCGCAATTAAAAAGGGAGCAGGCTCCCTTTTGGTAAATTAAGCGTCGTCCTCATCTTGACTAAATAGCGCGTCAATAAAGTCATCGCTCTTGAAGGTACGTAAATCATCAATACTTTCACCTACGCCAATGTAACGAATAGGAATATTAAACTTATCGGCAACGGCAAAAATAACCCCGCCTTTAGCAGTACCATCGAGTTTTGATAGTGTGATACCCGTTAAACCTACGCATTGATTAAATAAGTTTACTTGGCTAATTGCATTTTGGCCGGTACCAGCATCAATAGTCAGCATCACTTCATGCGGTGCATCAGGGTCTACTTTTTTCATAACACGGGCTATTTTTTCAAGCTCTTGCATTAAGTTATCTTTATTTTGCAAGCGCCCTGCTGTATCAGCAATTAACACATCGACATTACGTGCTTTTGCAGCTTGAAAAGCATCAAATACTACCGATGCACTATCAGCACCTGTATGTTGAGCTATTACCGGAATGCTGTTGCGTTCACCCCATACTTGAAGCTGCTCTACCGCTGCAGCTCTAAAGGTATCACCTGCAGCAAGCATGACCGACTTACCTTGGTTTTGAAATTGTTTGGCCATTTTACCAATGGTGGTGGTTTTACCTACGCCGTTTACACCTACCATAAGGATAACAAAAGGTTTTTTCTCTGCTGGTATTTCTAAAGGCTGCTCTGCTGTTTTGAGCATAGTTGCCATTTCTTGTTTCATAAGCTCATAAAGGGCATCACCATCTTTAAGTTGCTTGCGATCAGCAGTATCAGTCAAGTTATCAATGAGCTTCATGGTGGTATCAACCCCAAGATCAGCTGTAAGTAACTGAGTTTCTAGCTCTTCAAATAACTCGTCATCAATTTTTTTACCGCTAAAAATAGACGAAAAACCAGAGCCAATATTAACGCGAGTTTTAAGTAAACCTTTTTTAAGACGAGAGAAAAAGCCTTCTTTTTTAGGCTGTTCAACTTTTTTTGCATCTTCCTCTGCAAGCTCTGCAGTCAGTCGCTGTTGCTTTAAGCGTTCAGCCTCTTCTTCAGCTGCAATACGCTCTTGCTCTAAACGCTCATTTTCAGCTTGCTCTGCTGCAATGCGCTGTTGCTCTAAACGCTCATTTTCAGCTTGCTCTGCTACAATACGCTGTTGCTCTAAACGCTCATTCTCAGCTTGCTCTGCTGCAATACGCTGTTGTTCTAAGCGCTCATTCTCAGCTTGCTCTGCTGCAATACGCTGTTGCTCTAAACGTTCATTTTCAGCTTGCTCTGCTGCAATGCGCTGTTGCTCTAAACGCTCATTCTCAGCTTGCTCTGCTGCAATACGCTGTTGTTCTAGACGCTCATTTTCAGCTTGCTCTGCTGCAATACGCTGTTGCTCTAAACGTTCATTTTCAGCTTGTTCTGCTGCAATGCGCTGTTGCTCTAAACGCTCATTCTCAGCTTGTTCAGCCGTGATACGTTCTTGCTCTAACAACATTTTCGCTTCTTGTTCAGCTAAACGTTTAGCTTGCTCTTGTCTTTGCTGCTCTGCATCCGCCTGTTGTTTAGCTAATAGCTCAGCGTTAGCTTGTTCAATCGCTTGTTTTTCTGCTGCCACAGCGCGTTGTGCTTGCGCCTGTGTCTCTTGCTCTAAACGTTCAGCTTCTGCTTTTTCAGCTGCTATACGCTCTTGCTCTAACAACATTTGCGCTTCTTGCTCTGCTAAACGTTGAGCTTGCTCTTGTCTTTGCTGCTCGGCATCTGCCTGTTGCTTAGCCAATAGCTCAGCGTTAGCTTGTTCAATCGCTTGTTTTTCTGCTGCCGCAGCGCGTTGTGCTTGCGCCTGTTTTTCTTGCTCTAAACGCTCTGTCTCTGCTTTTTCGGCAGCTATTTGTTGTTCGGCTTTTTCAGCTTGCTCTTGCGCTAAACGTTCTGCTTCAGCTTGTTCAGCTGCAATTCGGGCTTGTTCTAAACGTTCGGCTTCAGCTTCAGCTTGCAAACGCTCTGCCTCGGCTTTCTCTGCTGCTAAGCGCTCCTGTTCGGCTTTTTCTGCCTGCTCGTTTGCCAATGCTTGTTGTTTATCAGCTTCCGCTTGTTTTTTATCTGACTTGCCAAAACCGAGCCACGACATGAATTTACTTTTTTTTGCCATACTTGCTAATAACCACTTATAAAAATCTGATAAACTAACGATAATGATAGCGTGCTTTTAAGCCTAAATAATTGCTTTTTAGCAACACGTTATCCTCGAGGGTGCATAATAGTAACACTTTTAGCGCAGTTGAAAAATGACACGCCATGATATGATTGCAATATTATCTGAGCTAGATCATAGATACCAATTTTTAGTGAGTTAAATGAGAAAAAAAACCACACAAAATAACACCAGCCATAAATCAGCCGATGGCGTTATTAGAATCATTAGCGGCCAATTTCGCGGTCGTAAACTGCCAGTAAAAGATGTCCAAGGCCTGCGTCCTACAACCGACAGAATAAAAGAAACAGTATTTAATTGGTTAATGCACGATACCCGCGATGCACGCACTCTCGATTGCTTTGCCGGTTCCGGTGGTTTAGGATTCGAAGCGCTATCTCGCTTTGCTAAAAACACCACGTTTATAGAACTTGATGCGTTAGCAGCAAAACAACTCATGCAAAATATTGCCACGCTGAATGCGCAAAATGCACAGGTACTCAATACTAATACCTTGACCTTTCTTGAGAGTAAAAACACCAGTGAGGCATTTAATTTAGTTTTTATTGACCCGCCATTTCGTAAAAATTTGGCTCAATCATGCTGTGATTTATTAGAAAATAATCAATGGCTCGACTCTGACGCTCTGATATACGTTGAGGTAGAAACAGAATTAACTTCGTTTAAAGCACCAAGTAACTGGTTGTTAATAAAAGAGAAAAAAGCTGGTCAAGTTTTTTGTAGGCTGTACCAACGCCATATAAATTAACACTGTTTTAGCGGTCGGGTTTCTGTTAATATTATCCTTTACATGTGGTGTTGCTTCGGATTACAATACCGCACCATTTTTGAACCACTTGATCAATGTTTGATCAACTTGAGCAACGCTCATAATTTAGGTAGGTGAATTTTTAATGCCAGTAATTAAAGTAAGAGAGAACGAACCGTTTGACGTAGCACTTCGTCGCTTCAAGCGTTCATGTGAAAAAGCAGGTATCCTTTCAGAAGTTCGTCGTCGCGAGCACTATGAAAAACCAACAGCTGAGCGTAAGCGTAAAAAAGCAGCTGCTGTAAAACGTCACATGAAAAAACTTTCTCGTGATAACGCTCGTCGCGTTAAATTATACTAATATATTAGGTCTTGTATAAATGAGCCTTTTAATAACGCTAAAAGATGCGCAAAAAGATGCGATGAGAGCCAAAGACAAACAACGTCTTAACCCTATTCGTATGGTACTTGCTGCAATCAAGCAACGTGAAATTGACGAGCAAATAACACTAGACGACGCAGGTATTACCTCCGTTATAGTGAAGCTTGTTAAACAACGTCGCGACTCTTACACTCAGTACAAAGATGCTGGGCGTGATGATTTAGCTGAAATTGAAGCCAATGAAATTACAGCACTTGAAGCTTTTTTACCTCAACAACTGAGTGAAGAAGAAATCATTGCTCTCATTGACGCGGCTATTGCTGATACCAACGCAGCAGGTATGCAAGACATGGGTAAAGTAATGGGTATAATCAAAAGCAAAGCCGAAGGTCGTGCCGATATGGGCAAAATCTCAGGTTTAATTAAGCAACGATTAACTGCCTAATACTCCCACATACATTAAGTATGATTGAAGTAAACCGAGCCTTGAGCTCGGTTTCTTCGTTTAGAGATTTAGTACTTCAAAAAATTATGCATTTGTGTTCAAATCTTTGCGTATAATAATTCGTTTTCATCACTTTTCTATTTATCTTAGGGCTGTACTTTAACCAATGGCTGGAAAGATCCCACGCAACTTTATCGATGATTTATTGGCACGAACCGATATTGTCGACCTGATTGACTCAAAGGTAGGGTTGAAAAAAGCGGGCAAAGACTATCAAGCTTGCTGTCCTTTTCACAATGAAAAATCGCCTTCATTTACCGTATCGCAAGATAAACAGTTTTATCATTGCTTTGGCTGTGGCGCTAACGGCAACGCTATTTCTTTTGTTATGGAGTATGACAAACTCGAGTTTGTTGATGCAATTGAAGAACTAGCCAGTTTACTTAACCTTGATGTTCCTCGCGAGCAAGGAAGCAGTAATGGACCAGAGCGCACAGCGGCACAAAAACGTTCAGACTACGATTTAATGCTCCATGCAGCACGCTTTTATCAGCATCAGCTAAAACATCACAGTAACTCTGAAGCGGTAATCGATTACGTTAAAGGTCGCGGCTTAAGTGGCGCAACAGTAAAAAAGTTTATGATGGGTTATGCGCCCAGCGAGTGGGAAGGCCTCTGCCAACAACTCGGGCGAAACCAAGAACAAAAAGAGCAATTAGTTGAGCTAAAACTCGCATCAGAGAAAACCCCAGGTAAACAGTTCGACTTTTTCCGTGATCGCTTAATGTTCCCTATTCGTGATAAACGCGGTCGCGTTATTGCTTTTGGTGGGCGAGTAATGCAAGCGGATCAAGGGCCTAAATATTTAAACTCTCCGGAGACGCGCATATTTCATAAGGGCTTTGAACTCTATGGGCTTTATGAAGCTAAACAAGCGCACAAAAAGCTTGACCATGTACTGATTGTAGAAGGTTACATGGACGTAGTCGCGCTGGCAGAACAAGGTATTGAATATGCCGTAGCAGCCCTTGGCACAGCGACAACTAGCGAGCATATGCACACTTTATTTAGAACCACTGACAAAGTTATTTGTTGCTACGATGGTGACCGTGCAGGTAAAGATGCTGCGTGGCGTGCACTGGAAAATGCACTTCCTTACTTAAACGATGGTAAAGCACTGCATTTTGTATTTTTACCCGATGGTGAAGACCCTGATTCACTTGTACAACAAGAAGGTAAAGAGGCTTTTGAGCAGCGCCTTGAAAACGCCGATGACTTCACTAAAGTGCTGTTTAATAAACTAAGTAAAGAGATTGATTTAACGCTTGATTCCGGTAAAGCTAAGCTACTTAGTGCAGCATTGCCATTAATTGAAAAGATCCCAAGTGAGTTCTATCAAGAAAATATCCTAGAGCAGTTAGGCCGATTAATTGGTCGCACCCGTGAGCAACTTAATAATCACTTAAAAACGCCAAAACAACAGCAAGCAATTGAACGCAAATTTAAAATTACCCCCATGCGCCAAGCGATAGGTATTTTAATTCAGCATCCTAATTTGGCGAAAAGCGTGCCCTACTTGCCTGATTTAGCACAAATGAATATAGCGGGTATTGGCTTATTATTGCGCCTGCAACATCAAGCATTACAAAAAGATGGCATTACCACTGCACAAATTCTCGAATCATTTAGAGATACTGATGACTATGAGCCACTAACTAAGTTAGCGACATGGCAACATCAAATAAATGAAGAGCGTTTAGAAACTGTTTTTCAAAATACTTTTAAATTTATTGAAGATCAGTGTTTAAATTATCGACTAGAGACCCTATTAATAAAAGATAAGACACAGGGCTTAAATAGCGATGAACGACTAGAATGTCATTTGCTAATGACAGCGTTAAAAACGACTAACGGCTAGTCAGATTTGATTTAGGCTGTTATACTGTGCTATTCACTGCGTCACATTATTCTGGTTAGCCTTTGAGCAAACTCCATGATGGCGCCTGTTGTATCAACTTATCAGAGTGGAAGAAACAATCTCTATGGATCCAACTCCTCAGTCACAATTAAAACTTCTGATTCAAAAAGGTAAAGAGCAAGGTTACTTAACTTTTGCAGAAGTTAATGATCACCTTCCACAAGATATTATCGACTCAGATCAAGTAGAAGATATCATTAGCATGATTAATGACATGGGTATCAAGGTTAGCGAAAACGCGCCTGATGCTGATGAATTAATGATGCAAGAAACCACGACAGACGAAGACGCAGCGGAAGCTGCCGCTGCAGCCCTTGCTACTGTAGAAAAAGAAATTGGCCGTACAACTGACCCTGTTCGCATGTACATGCGTGAAATGGGTACTGTTGAGCTTCTTACCCGTGAAGGCGAAATCGTTATCGCTAAACGTATTGAAGAAGGCATTAACCAAGTACAAATTTCGGTTGCTGAATACCCAGAAGCGATCACTTACCTACTTGAACAGTGGGATAAGTTTGAAGCAGAAGAGATGCGTCTTAGCGACATTATCTCTGGCTTTTTCGATCCTGATGCAGACGAAGCACCACCGATTGCTGCCACTAACATTGGTTCTGAATTAAGCGAAAAACAGCTTGATGACAGCGACGATGATGACGATGACAGCGATGATGAAGACGAAGAAGAAGTAGATACAGGGCCAGATCCTGAAGAAGCGCGCATCCATTTCGAAAACTTACGTGATTTATACACTAAAGCACGTGAAACATTCGATAAAAAAGGTCGCTCTCACCCAGAATCTCAAGCCGCTATTTTAGAAATCGGTGAGTTGTTCAGAACCTTCAAACTTGTGCCTAAACAATTTGATCGCATGGTTAATAACATGCGTGAAATGATGGACCGAGTTCGCGTTCAAGAACGTCTTATCATGAAGCATGCAGTACAAGTTTCAAAGCTTCCAAAGAAAACCTTTGTTAAGCATTTTGCAAACAACGAAACTGACACAGCATGGCTTGATATTGAAATTGCAGCCAACGAAAAGCATTCAGCTAAACTTGAAGAAGTGAAGCCTGAAATACTTCGTTGTATTAGCAAACTTACTTCAATGGAAGAAAGCACTGGCTTAAGCATTGAACGTATTAAAGATATAAACCGTCGCATGAGTATTGGTGAAGCGAAAGCGCGCCGTGCTAAAAAAGAGATGGTAGAAGCGAACTTACGTCTTGTAATTTCAATCGCTAAAAAATACACCAACCGTGGCTTACAGTTCTTAGATTTAATCCAAGAAGGTAACATTGGTCTGATGAAAGCGGTTGATAAGTTTGAATACCGTCGTGGTTATAAGTTTTCTACTTATGCTACGTGGTGGATCCGCCAAGCAATTACGCGCTCTATTGCTGACCAAGCAAGAACAATCCGTATTCCAGTACATATGATTGAAA
Organism: Pseudoalteromonas sp. SK18; assembly: GCF_001974855.1. Taxonomy (GTDB): domain Bacteria; phylum Pseudomonadota; class Gammaproteobacteria; order Enterobacterales; family Alteromonadaceae; genus Pseudoalteromonas. The sequence continues at coordinate 48,027 of NZ_MTQB01000009.1, forward strand.
CGATCAATAAATTGAACCGTATTTCACGTCAAATGTTACAAGAAATGGGTCGTGAGCCAAATCCAGAAGAATTAGCTGAACGCATGATGATGCCTGAGGATAAAATCCGCAAGGTACTTAAGATTGCAAAAGAGCCAATTTCAATGGAAACACCGATTGGTGATGATGAAGATTCGCACTTAGGCGACTTCATCGAAGATACGACTATTGATTCGCCTATCGATTCGGCAACAATGGAGTCTCTTCGTGGCGCAACTAACGATGTGCTAGCTGGCTTAACAGCCCGTGAAGCGAAAGTATTACGTATGCGTTTTGGTATTGATATGAATACCGACCACACGTTAGAAGAAGTAGGTAAGCAATTTGACGTAACACGTGAGCGTATTCGTCAAATCGAAGCGAAGGCACTGCGTAAGTTACGTCACCCTTCTCGCTCTGATTTACTGAAAAGCTTTTTAGACGCTAAGTAATCTAGCGTTACATTATGAGTTAACTTAAAAGGCCGCTGTAGCGGCCTTTTTTCTATTTCAAGGAAATAAACATGGCCTGGATCCAAATCCGTATCAATGCCAATGCTGCAACTGCTGATGCCGTCAGTGACCTATTAATGGAAGCTGGTAGTGCTTCAGTCACCTTTATTGATGCAAAAGACACCCCTATTTATGAGCCTAAAATTGGCACTGTCGTTTTTTGGGCTGACACCACAGTAATTGGCCTGTTCGAAGCTAATCATGATATGAACGCCGTGGTTGCGCTATTAAAGCGCCATGATGAACTAAAAGACAATTTAGTTTACAAAATTGAGCAACTCGAAGACAAAGACTGGGAACGTGAATGGATGGATAATTTCCACCCCATTCAATTTGGCGAAAAACTCTGGATTTGCCCTAGCTGGCGCGATATTCCAGACCCTGACGCAGTCAATGTACTGCTTGATCCAGGCCTTGCATTTGGAACTGGCACACACGCCACCACCGCGCTGTGTTTAAAGTGGCTTGAAAGCCAAGACTTAACTGGTAAGACGGTAGTCGATTTTGGCTGTGGCTCAGGCATATTAGGCATTGCAGCAATTAAATTAGGTGCTGAGCGCATGATTGGGATAGATATAGACCCACAAGCCCTAGAAGCAAGCCTAGATAACGCTAATCGTAATGGCGTTGCTGACAAGCTTGAAGTTTACCTTCCAGAAAACCAGCCTGAGTTTACTGCTGACATTGTAGTGGCAAATATTTTAGCGCAACCACTGCGTGAGCTTCATAGTGTTATTTTAGGATTATTAAAGCCAGGCGGTAAAATTGCCATGTCTGGCATTTTAGAAGAACAAGCACAATCGGTTGCCGATATATACGCGCCCTTTATTGAACTCGATGAAATTGCCATTGAAGGTGATTGGACCCGAGTCAGTGGCACTAAAAAAGCGTAATAGTACGTTTTTAAAAAATTTAGAGTATTAACTCAAAAGTCGTATCTAGAGCCTGTATTTAACAGGCTTTACTATTTTTTTACATAATAAAAAATAAAAATTTTTTATTATAAAAACAACGACCGTTCAAAATTCACACAAATAAACCGCTCCGTCATACGGTTATCAAATGTCAATACGAAAAGAGCAAAAAAAAGTCACTTTTGTTCAATTTATAGCCTTTGATTTTTGCGCAAAAAGCCGTAAACTTAGCGCCCCTTGAAAAGAGGCCTATTGAATATCGTGCGTATCGGTTCATACCAACTTGAGAATAATGTCATTGTCGCGCCTATGGCGGGCATAACAGACAGACCATTTAGACAGCTATGTCGTCGTTTAGGCGCTGGCCTTGCTGTGTCTGAAATGCTGTCGTCGAATCCGAAGGTTTGGAAAACCGAAAAGTCGATGAACCGAATGGATCATTCTGGTGAGTCGGGTATACGTGCGGTGCAAATTGCAGGAGCAGACCCTGAGCTTATGGCACAGGCCGCACAATTCAATGTTGCAAACGGTGCACAGATCATAGATATCAATATGGGGTGCCCAGCAAAAAAAGTGAACAAGAAACTTGCAGGCTCAGCCTTATTACAGTTTCCAGAACTCGTGGAAGAGATTATTGATGCCGTCGTTAATGCGGTTGATATACCTGTGACACTTAAAATCCGTACTGGATGGGATCAGGACAACCGTAATGGTGTAGAGATTGCAAGAATAGCTGAACGTTATGGCATTGCATCACTGGCTGTACATGGGCGCACGCGCGCATGTATGTATAAAGGTGATGCTGAGTACGCCACTATTAGGGATATAAAACGTTCAGTGTCGATACCTGTGGTTGCTAATGGTGATATTACATCACCAGAAAAAGCAAAACAGGTTTTGGACTATACGGGTGCAGATGCCATTATGATTGGTCGAGCCGCCCAAGGTCGCCCTTGGATATTTAGGGAGATAGACCACTATTTGCGAACTGGTGAACATATGCAGCCACCTGCTATAGCAGAGGTGCGCAGTATTTTAATGGAGCATTTAACTAACCTCCATATGTTTTACGGTGAGCCAATGGGAGCACGAATCGCTCGCAAACATGTATCTTGGTATTTGCAAACCCATGACAGTGACGGTCAGTTTAGGCGAGTATTTAATGCGCTCGACAATTCAGAGGCACAGGTCGTCGCATTAGAGCAATACTTTAAAACACTAGCAGCTAACTAAGAAAGAAAGAGACTTTATAATGTTCGAACAAAACGTGACTTCTCCATTTATCACTAACCCTCATGTTCAGTCACACGAGAAACCGCAGCCATTGCGTGATGCAGTAAAAAAAGCTGTTCACCACTACTTAAAGCAGCTTAACGGTCAAGATGTGCAAGACGTTTACGACCTTGTTCTTTCTGAGCTAGAAGCGCCATTGCTTGAAGAAGTAATGACTTACACACGTGGTAACCAAACTCGTGCGGCAATTTTACTAGGTATCAACCGTGGTACTTTACGTAAAAAGCTTAAAAAATACGGTATGAACTGATACCAGCTATATTGAAACCGTAATCATTCTAACGAGCTAAATAAGCCCCTAACTGCGTTAAAAATTTTTTATGTAGAATAACTACACAGCAAAATTTTTGCCTTGTTATTGACTTATTTATCTGTCGTTATAATTGCTTACTAATCCAATACAACTGGTATAAAGTATTTTGAGTAGAAAGCACCTTAGGGTGCTTTTTTTATATGCAAAATTTATTAACGAAATTGCAAAATGCTCACGCTTTATGGGTCGTTATAAGTCGTTTTTTGAGTCGGAATCAGTTAAAATACGCGCTTCTAAGCTAGCTCATTAACTGAGGAAATCAAACTACAATGGATACACATCGTCCTATACGTCGCGCACTTTTGAGTGTGTCAGACAAAACCGGTATTGTTGAATTTGCCCGTGCACTAGAAGCACAAGGTGTTGAAATACTTTCAACTGGCGGCACATGTAAACTACTTGCTGATAATGCTATCAAAGTGACTGAAGTATCAGATCACACCGGTCACCCTGAGATCATGGATGGTCGCGTAAAAACACTTCACCCAAAAATTCATGGCGGTATCCTTGCTCGTCGTGGCCAAGATGAAGACGTAATGGCAGATAACAACATTGCTGCTATCGACATCGTTGTAGTTAACTTATACCCCTTTGCGAATACTGTCGCTCAAGAAAACTGCAGCCTTGAAGATGCCATTGAAAACATCGATATTGGTGGACCAACTATGGTGCGTGCCGCCGCTAAAAATCACAAAGATGTGACGATTGTTGTTAACGCAAGCGACTACGACCGTGTTATCAGCGAAATGCAAAATAATAACGGCTCAACCACTTACAAAACCCGCTTTGATTTAGCTATTGCCGCCTATGAGCACACAGCGCAATACGACGGTATGATTGCTAACTACTTCGGTAAAATGGTGCCTGATTACACAGATGAAGCCGCTATCGATACTAAGTTCCCGCGTACTATCAATATGCAATTCACTAAAAAGCAAGATATGCGTTACGGTGAAAATTCGCATCAAGATGCCGCGTTTTATGTTGAAAACGACATCACTGAAGCGTCTGTGGCGACAGCGACTCAGCTACAAGGTAAAGCATTATCGTTTAACAATATTGCCGATACCGATGCCGCACTTGAGTGTGTTAAAGAATTTGATGTACCTGCGTGTGTTATTGTAAAACATGCTAACCCATGTGGTGTTTCAATTGGCGACAATATCTTAGAAGCATACGATCGTGCTTTTAAAACTGACCCAACATCAGCGTTTGGCGGCATTATTGCTTTTAACCAAGAACTTGATGCAAAAACTGCACAAGCGATTGTTGAACGTCAATTTGTTGAAGTTATTATCGCACCAAGTGTAAGTGCAGAAGCGGCTGAAATAGTCTCGGCTAAGCAAAATGTTCGCTTATTAGAGTGTGGTGAGTTTTCAGCTAAAGGCACAGGCCATGATATTAAACGCGTTAATGGCGGTGTTCTAATTCAAGACCGTGATTTAGGTATGGTAACGCAAGGCGACTTAACGGTCGTGTCTAAGCGCCAGCCTTCTGAGCAAGAACTTAAAGATTTATTATTTTGCTGGAAAGTCGCTAAATTTGTAAAATCAAATGCCATTGTTTATGCCCGAGACGGTATGACTATTGGTGTAGGCGCAGGCCAAATGAGCCGCGTTTACTCAGCTAAAATCGCCGGTATTAAAGCCGCCGATGAAAACCTTGAAGTAAAAGGTTCGGTAATGGCATCAGATGCATTTTTCCCATTCCGTGATGGTATTGATGCTGCAGCCGCTGCAGGCATTACCGCGGTTATTCAACCGGGTGGTTCAATGCGCGATGAAGAAGTAATTGCCGCCGCTGATGAAGCCGGTATGGCAATGGTGTTTACGGGTATGCGCCATTTCCGCCATTAATCGCTTAAAGAGCTAACTACTTTAGTTAGCTCTTTTTGTTTGCATCAAATTCACGTATTCTGCTTATTCTATAACCATGACTAACAATTATAATGTGAAGGATTAGACGATGAAATTTGCACTAAAATCTCTACTGGTTGCCACGCTGTCATTAAGCTCAACAATGGCATTGGCACACAACCACGGCCACGAATCAGCATTAACAAATGCAGTTAAAGCAAGCGAGCGCAGCAGTGAGCGCGATCAATACCGCAATCCTGTAGAAACTCTGGAGTTTTTTGGCTTTAAACCAACAATGACTGTAGTAGAAATTGCGCCTGGCGGTGGTTGGTATAGTGAAATTTTAGCGCCAGCACTAAAAGAGCGAGGCACTTATTATGCCGCGCATTTTCCTGCTGATTCATCGGTAGGTTACTACCAACGCTCTCTTGCTGGTTTTAAAGCTAAAATCGCTGAAGATGCCCGCTTTAGTAACGTTAAACTCACTGAGTTTGCTCCTTCTACTCATTTAGATATTGCCCCTGCAAATAGCGCCGATATGGTACTTACTTTTCGCAATGTCCATAACTGGTTCATGAGTAAAGACAAAGACGCAGCAAGCAATGCATTTAAGTCTTTTTATACAGCACTTAAACCCGGCGGCACTTTAGGTGTAGTTGAACATCGCCTTCCTGAAGAACAAGCCGATGAAATGCAAAAGTCATCAGGTTATATGAAGCAAAGTGTGGTTATTGCACTTGCTGAACAAGCAGGTTTTGAACTTGAAGCAAAAAGCGATATTAATGCAAACCCTCTTGATACAGCCGATCACCCTAAAGGGGTATGGACCCTTCCACCGAGCCTTAGACTTGGCGAGCAAGATGCCGCTAAATATAAAGCCATAGGTGAAAGCGACCGTATGACGCTGAAATTTAAAAAACCGCTTTAAATAGGATATTCGCCATGAATGTATTAGTCATTGGCAGCGGCGGCCGCGAACACGCACTTGCGTTTAAGGCCGCTCAAAATACAAAAGTAAACACTGTTTATGTTGCACCAGGTAATGCCGGCACAGCCCTTGAGCCAAAACTTGAGAACGTAGCAATTAACGTTGAAGACCTTGATGGGCTACTTAGCTTTGCACAACAAAATAACGTTGAGCTAACCATTGTTGGTCCAGAAGTGCCACTAGTATTAGGGGTTGTTGATAAGTTTCGTGAACACGGCTTAGCTATTTTTGGCCCAACAGCCGGTGCAGCCCAGCTTGAAGGGTCTAAATCGTTCACTAAAGACTTTTTAGCACGTCATTCCATCCCAACCGCTGATTACCAAACGTTTGAACAAATCGACCCTGCGCTTGCCTACTTAAAAGAGAAAGGCGCACCGATTGTTATAAAAGCTGACGGTTTAGCTGCAGGTAAAGGCGTTATTGTCGCAATGACACATCAGGAAGCTGAAGACGCTATTCGCGATATGCTTGCGGGTAATGCCTTTGGTGAAGCTGGCAGCCGCGTTGTCATCGAAGAGTTTTTAGAAGGTGAAGAAGCGTCGTTTATTGTAATGGTTGATGGTGAAAACGTACTGCCATTTGCAACTAGCCAAGATCATAAACGTGCTTACAATGGCGATGCTGGCCCAAATACTGGTGGTATGGGTGCATACTCACCAGCGCCTGTAGTTACGGATGAAATTCATCAACGCATTATGAATGAAGTGATTTACCCAACGGTAGAAGGTATGGCTAATGAAGGCCATCCGTACACTGGCTTTTTGTATGCAGGCTTAATGATAGATGACACCGGCACACCAAAAGTGATTGAATATAACTGTCGTTTTGGCGACCCTGAAACACAACCTATGATGCTTCGCTTACAATCAGATTTAGTTGAACTAATTGAAGCTGCCAACCGTGTAGAACTTGATAAAACCACCATTGAGTTTGATTCACGTGCTGCTGTAGGTGTTGTTTTAGCTGCCAAAGGTTACCCAGATAACTACCCGAAAGGCGATGCAATAAGTGGCCTAAAAGTAACCTACCCTGAAGGCGAAAAAGTCTTCCATGCAGGGACTAAGCAAGACGGCAATAATGTAGTAACTGCCGGTGGTAGAGTATTATGTGCAACGGCACTGGGTAATAGCGTTACCGAAGCGCAGCAGCGCGCTTACAAACTGATTGATGAAATCAGCTGGGATGGCATGGAATACCGTACAGATATAGCCTATCGTGCAATTGCTCGTGAACAATAATTATTGAGTTTTACTCATTAAACTTTATAAGCGCAGATTATCTGCGCTTTTTACTGCTACACTATAAAAAACAATCAGGGCATAGATTAATATTGGATTTTAAAACCTTGCGCTATCATGCGATAGCGGTCGTGATACTTATTTTTATTTTTTTTATTATCAGCACATTGTCATCAAACTTTGTGATGCCCTCTCGCTATACTATAGATAAAATCACCCCTGTTTACCTCGATCATGCTTATTACATAGATGAAACCAAGACACAAAACTTCGCAGAAGTAATGAGTACACAAACGCAGTTTACACAGCAAGAATTTAACGATATTCCTTGGAGCTTTAAACAGCAAAATTATTGGTTACGCCTTGATTTAGAAAATAAAAGTAGCCAACAAGAAGATGTGGTGGCGCATTTTGATAACCCAATGGTGGATCATCTCACCATATACCGACTTAATAATAATAACCAGCTACTCGATACTTATAAGCTTGGCGACAAAGAGCCGCGGCTGACTCTGTTTGAATACAGTGTACCCCATATTCGTTTTAAGCTTGATGGTCAATCTACGCAACGCCTCATTATAAAAATAGATACCGTGGGGATCAGTAAAACCCCAATTCACTTATATCGCCATACCGTATTTGTTGATTTGATGCGCTCTCAAACGGGCATTTGGGGAATTTTTGTTGGCGTGCTGTTAATGGCTTCACTGTATAACCTATTACTTTATTTTGGTATTAAAGACCGCGTATATTTGGTTTATATTGGCTACATTATTAGCGCTATTGCATTAATGGGCACCGTTCTGGGATTTGGTTTTTATTTATGGCCGCTGCAATGGCAATTATTTATTCACGAAAAAGTAATTGTAGCGAATTACGCCATTGCATTTTTTACCCTTGCTTTTTGCACACTGTTTTTGCGTTATCACAAAGATGGTTGTTGGCGTTATAAATTGAGCATCTGCTTATTAAGGCTAATGCTAGTGCTTGCTATATTGAGTTTTTTTATTCCTGAAAATATAGCAGCACCGATATTTTTTGTGATTTTAGGATCGCTCTATATCGTCTGCTTCATTTTAATTTATAACAAATTAAGAAGTGGTTTTCGCTGGGCTAAGTTTTACGTGTTTTCGTGGGTGCCACTGATCATTGGCGCTGCGATACAACCCTTAGAACTGACAGGCGTTATTTCCTATAGTTTTTCAATACGCCATGCATTTTTGATTGCCATTTTGTGTGAAATTGTCTTAATGGCAATGGCACTTGCCGATCGGATTCGTTATCAGCGTGAGCAAGCGCTGTACCATGCAACACATACTCAGCAAACCAAGCTACTCAATAGTGCAAAGTTAAAATATGCCTTTATGGCACTCAAAGCACAACAGCGCTCTACCACTTTATGTTTAGTGAAAATACGTCACTTTAATTCTCTAAATACTATTATTACCCCTTCGCAAGGGTATGAGCTCATTAAACATGTTGCTCAGGAGTTAGAACGCCAATTGAGCTTTGAACGAGAGTTCTCTCAGCTCAACAGTGGCATTAATCAGCCTGCTAAAATTGCTGATTTAGGCAGTGGCGTATTTGCCTGTATTTCCACTAAAAATCAGAGTCAGCATACACTTGAAGAGTTATTGAAACAGATCTTAAATAAATTACCAAAAACGTATCAAATTAAAGGTTTAGACCTACAACTTAATTACAGTGTTGGCATTAGTGGTTATGGTAAACGTGATGACTTTGAGTTTTGGTTAAAGCGAGGCTATTTAGCATTACACGATGCTAAACATAGCCTAACTAAGGTCAGCTCATCATCTGCTAATAATAACCTAGCAATGGACGTATCGCTTGCTGCCAAGCTACAGCAAGCCATAAGAGAAGATCAGCTTGCGCTTTATTATCAACCACAAGTGAGCTTAGAGGAGTCCAGTATCAATGGCGCTGAAGCACTATTACGTTGGCCTAACGCGGAATTTAAAAATATTTCGATAGAAAAGCTGATTATGCTCGCTGAGCACACCGGCATTATTAATAAGCTAACCCTTTGGGTTATTGAGCAAGCCTGTAAAGACATTGCAAGGCTGGCAAACGATGGCATCAAAAATCACAGTGTTAGTGTGAATTTAAGTGCAAAAAATTTAGCCATCGCAAATTTAACGGAAAAAGTAGAGAATATTTTAATTAAGTATCAGGTCGCACCTCATTTATTAAAGTTTGAGCTGACTGAATCTGCTTTTGTCGAAAACCAAGATGCGTTAGTCACCTTAGTGGATGAACTGGCCACTTTAGGCGTTAAAGTAGTGCTAGATGACTTTGGTACAGGTTATTCATCGCTTAGCTACTTAGTTAACTATCATTTTAGCGAACTTAAAGTAGATAAGTCGTTCGTGTTTGATTTAACTGATAACCGTGCACATCAGGTTATTGTGCAAACAGCCATAGATATGGCACATAATCTGGGCCTAACTATCACGATTGAGGGCGTAGAGACTCAAGAGGTTCATCAGCTACTTACAAAAATGAACGCCGACCGAACTCAAGGCTACCTGTATGCCAAAGCACTCTCTTATGATAATTATTTAGACTTCTTAAAAAGCCAATACAGCCTAAAAATGTTAAACTCCCCTTTTTAACATCTTTGGGGCCAAGAAAAGATGCAAGGTACACTGCGTAAATTAAAGTCGAGCTTAACAGAGCCGGTTCAATACCACCTACCTATAGGTGATGAACTGGTTGATTTAAATGCCTTAATTGGCAAACAGCTGACCCTTACTTTTAGTGGCACAATTTTGTGCTCTAACTGTGGTAAAAAAACCAAAAAGAGCTACTCTCAAGGGCATTGCTTTGTGTGTATGCGCAAACTTGCCAGTTGCGATATGTGTATCATGAAACCGGAAACCTGCCATTACGACCAAGGCACCTGCCGCGAGCCAGAGTGGGGCGAAGAAAATTGCATGATCCCGCATTATGTTTACCTAGCAAATACCTCAGGATTAAAAGTAGGTATTACTCGCCATACACAAATTCCTACCCGTTGGATTGACCAAGGGGCAACCCAAGCCTTACCTATTTTTAAAGTGCAGACTCGTTTGCAATCGGGCTTAGTTGAAGTAGCGCTGGCACAATTTATTGCTGATAAAACCAATTGGCGTAATATGCTTAAAGGACAAAACGACACGCTTGATTTAAAAGCAGCAGCCGCCGAACTTATTCCACAAATAAGCGAAAAGCTTACAGAGCTGAGTGAGCTGTTTGGCGCAACCGCCATTGAACAACTTGATGAAGACGTAGTAAACCTTGATTTTCCAGTTAGTGAATACCCAACTAAAATTAGCTCATTTAACTTTGATAAAAACCCTGTTGTTAGCGGTATTTTACAAGGTATAAAAGGTCAGTACTTAATTTTTGATAGTGGTGTGATTAATATTCGAAAATTCACCTCTTATGAAGTGAGTGTAGACTCAGAATAACCATTTGCTGCTTGGTTATAAAATGCTATCCATTGCTGTCGTGTTAATGGATAGCAATAATGGTAACCCTGAATAATATTGCAGCCTATTGTTGCTAAGTGTGCCTCTTGAGAGGCATGCTCTACCCCCTCAGCAACCACATCCAATCCTAAACTTGTCGCCATGGCTATAATCGCCGCAACAATTTGGCTATTGCCGTATTCATCAGGAATTTTCGCAATAAAGCTGGCATCTATTTTTAACGTATTAAAAGGCAATTTGGTTAAATAACTTAACGCCGAATACCCGGTGCCGAAATCATCAAGCGCGATATGTACACCTAACGCTTTAAGCTGTTGTAATTGTTCTTTTGCCTGTAAAAAAGAGCCTATAAAGCTACTTTCTGTCAGCTCTATTTCAAGTAAACTTCCTGGTAATTGATAGTGAGTAAGCATCGCTTTAATATTATCAGCCAACTTACCTTGGCTTAGGTGGCAAGCAGATACATTAATCGCTAAACGCCCAGGATTCATTCCTTTTGCTTGCCAAAGAGTTAACTCTTTACCGGCTTGGTTAATAACCCATAAATCGAGACGTACAACTAAACCTAACTCTTCAGCGAGTGGAATAAACTGCGCTGGTGAAATGGTGCCTAAATTAGGGTCATGCCAACGCAGTAATGCTTCAGCCCCCATAATCGCCCCTGTTTTTAAACACTTTTTAGGCTGAAAATAAAGCTCAAACTCATCATTTTCGAGTGCATGTTGAAAGCGGCTCATCATCGCTAAGCGCTCTAGAGAGCGTGCATTCATTGAGGGTTGAAACAACTGAAACGAATTACGCCCTACATCTTTTGAGCGATACATGGCAATATCAGCATGCTTTAATAATGTTTCACTGTCCAAGCCATCGTCGGGATAAACGGCAGCCCCTATAGAGGCGGTAACACCCACTTCAAATCCTTCCAATTTGAAGGGGGTATTTAAGTGATTTAAAATCCCTTCTGCAAGTCTGATAACAGCTGCTACGTTTTCAACCTCACACAATACAATAAACTCATCACCCCCTAATCGCGCCAGTGTATCTCCCTCATTAAGAGTGTTAATAATGCGCTCAGAGACTAATTTTAATAAGGTATCACCGGCGTTATGGCCTAAGCTGTCGTTTACCTCTTTAAAACGGTCTAGGTCAATAAACATTACCGCTAGCATTTGTTTATCTCTGTGAGCAGAGGCCAGTGCCATAGAGAGTCTATCGTTAAATAAGCGCCGGTTAGGTAAGCCAGTTAGCTCATCAAAATACGCGAGCTGCACCACTTTTTCTTCTGCACTTTTTCGCTCTGTTATGTCACTAAAAATAGCGGCATAAATCACATCACTATGACTTGGCTCTTTTATCTCTATAATACTGAGCCATTCAATATAAATATCGCCAGATTTTTTACGATTATGAATTTCCCCCTGCCATACCCCTGTTTTGGTCAGTGAATCCCACATTTTTATGTAAAAGTTTTTATCATGACGCCCTGAACTCAACATATTTGGCCGCTTACCTATCACCTCATATTCTTTGTAACCGGTTAAATGGGTAAATGCAGGATTTACTTGCATAATCACCCCATTCGAGTCGGTGATCATGATGCCATCTAGAGAGGAGTCGATAATTTTATTGGCTAAAAATAAATTACGCTGTGAGTGCTGCAGTGCAATATCACGCTGCTGAAGTACCTTTTCAAGCTCACAACAATAAGCGGTTTCAATTTCATTAATTAGGTTTTCAAGAGACAATACACCATTAATTTGATTATTTTCGCTTACCACTAAATGCCGAATATTACTTTCAGACATTAACCTGTAAGCATCAAAAAGGCTGTCTTGAGGGCTTATTTTATAAAGAGGACGGCTCGCTAAATCCCAACAAACAAGATGGTTATGCTGCTCGGTGATGAGCTTTAGTAAATCACGTTGGGTAATAATGCCATGGACATTTTCATCTTCATTAAAGACTAAAATCACTTTTTCAGCGTATTCGCGCATTAAGTTAACCGCGTCATTAATTGCTAATGAACTGGGGACGACTCTTATTTTTTTATTATACTGATCGTTTATCGGCCTAAATTGCAGGTAATGCTCTAATCCTTGATTACTCACAATATCAGTAATACTGATCACCCCACTTGGGTTATCGTTGGCATCGGTTACTAGTAAATGCTTAACCCCGTGCTTATTAAATACCATCGCGGTGTCGGTTAATAATTGTTGGCTGGGTACACTTAATACTGGGCTCGACATCACATTCTCAATCATTACCTGTCTTAGTGTCTGATCAGAAAAGTTAAGCGTTAAGCAATCTGTTTCAGTCCATACCCCCACTATTTGCTGCTGATATTTAACAAAAATAGCGCTAACATTGTGCGCACGCATTAGTTTCACCGCTTCAATTAAAGGGGTATCCTTAGTGCAAGCGATCACCTTATTGGTAAAAACATCGCATACTTTTTGATAGCGGCTAGTGTGAGGCATTGCTTCTACTTCCAAAATTAAACCAATGCACGATTATAAATTATTCAGTAAATGACAATTTGATTTAGGACAATATATGAGCATCAGTTACCCATTAATTATTATTTATAATAATGAGATTGAGCTATTAGAGTATGCCGATGAGTTACATGACTTTATTTATACTCTGGACGTGAATGAGCAGCAAAACGTGGTTATTTTAGATAAGGTAAGTGGCTATCAAGGTTTAAATGGTGATGCACATAAGGCACTCAGTGCAATACAATTAGCCCAATTGGTAAAAGAATATTTAGCAAAAGAAGGACAATGTTGTCTCAGTAAAATAGAGCAGGTTACTCCTGAACAGGCATTTAGGTTACTCGCCGAAATCAACTAAGGCTTTAACGTGTGCAATTGCGCTGCGCCCGAGGGCAGACAGTGAGTATCCTCCCTCTAAATAAGAGATAATACCTAAGCAATCATGTTGTTGGCTAAATTGCGCTAATTGCTCAGTAAGCCATATATAATCACTTTCAACAAACTTTAAACTGGCCATATCATCTTCAAGGTGCGCATCAAACCCTGCGCTTATAAAAAGTAGCTCAGGCTTAAATTCTGTTAATTTTGGCAACCACTGCTGCTCATAAAGCGCTTTTAAATCAGTACCATCACTAGCTATAGGCAAAGGTGAATTTACCAGTGTGGCGTTATTTTTAATGGCGGTATTTGGATAAAATGGATATTGAAATAACGAGCACAGCAACACATTTTCATCATCCATAAAAATATCTTGCGTGCCATTGCCATGGTGCACATCAAAATCGATAATGGCAATGCGTTTCACCCCTTTGCTTTGTGCATATTTAACCGCAATCGCAAGGTTGTTAAACACACAAAAACCAGAAGAGCTGTCGCGATTAGCGTGATGCCCTGGCGGGCGCACTGAGCAAAACGCGGCATCCAATTTACCCTCTAAAATCTCATCAACAGCGAGTAACCCAGCTCCTACTGCACGCTCAATGGCTTTCAGTGAATCGGGGCACAACCAGGTATCGCCGTCCAAATCGCTAAGCCCTTCGATTGGGATCATACTTTCTACATGCTTAATGTGTTGCTCACTATGCGCTAATAAATAGTGCTCACGCGAGGCCTTAGGCGCTTGTTTTTGCTCAATAGCGACATCCAGTCCACTTGCAAGTAAACGGTCGTTAATGGCATCCAAACGCTCAGGGCACTCTGGATGATCGTCAATCATTTTATGTTTACGACAGTGGGGGTGAGAAATAATCGCAGTGCGCATAGCTAACTCCAAAGATAAGTTGCTTGACAAGTATAACAAAGCCACCTGAGGGTGGCTTTGCGACTTTGGTTGATACTAAACGACTATATAACCAAGGTTCAGGTTATTTAGCTTTTAAGTCGAGATTTCTAAAATCAAAGCTAAAATCGGTCAACTGCGTTGAAACTGCATTCATTTTCGCTGATTCTACGCGGTTATCTGCACTCATAGAAAAACGAATGAAGGCATCTGCTTCTAATAGTTTTTCATCCCATTTAACAATAAAGGTATTACCTGTGTAATGCTCCAACTCACCTTTGAGGCGCTTTGTGTGGGTAAAATCAATGCGTAATTTACCAGCTAGATCTTCTATAATGACATCGCCATACCAATCATCATGCAACGTACCGGTGTAATTAATCGCTGGTAATGCTGGCTGAATATCTGTTGGTACTGATGGAGCCGCGTTAGCATAAGCTTTTTCTTTACCTGCAAAATGCTTTTTAGCTAAATCTTCAACCCAGTCTTTATCTTCAAGCTCTAGTACATCTTCAAGTACCTCATGGGTCACCGCCGATAACGCAGAAAACGCTTGTTGGTTGCTTAATATCACAATCCCCACGTTTTTCTCTGGCAAAAGAGTAACCTGCGATACCATACCTAAAATACCACCACCATGTGCCAGCTTCTTAACGCCATGGTAATCTTCTATACTCCAACCTAACCCATAACCTCTAAATTGCTGATGGTACGCTTCATAAGCACTTTTAGATGCCAGTGAGGTAATATGTGGGTGCCACATTTGTGCTTGTTGTTTTTCGCTAAACAGCTGCTCGCCATTAGGCATTTTACCACCAGCAAGTTGAGTACGTAGCCATTGGCTCATATCATTTACGCTTGATGCAATGGCTCCTGCCCCTCTAAAATCTTCAAGGTAATTAACAAAAAAGGGATGTAATTTACCGTCCATTGGGATATGCCCAATTGCCCAGTTTTTGTTATTTTTAGCGATACGCGAAAAGCCAGCCCGTGAGTTGCTCATATTGAGCGGCTGTAAAATATTTTTTTCAATGTAGTCGTTCCAGCTCATCCCCGATATACGCGCAACAACTTCACCAGCGGTAACAAACATTAGGTTGTTGTAAGCATATTGGCTACGAAAACTGCTCGTAGGTTTTAAATATTTCAGCCCAGATAAAATATCGGCTACCGATTTATCTGTACTTGGCCAAATCATTAAATCGCCTTGACCAAGCCCTAAACCGCTACGATGACTAAGTAAATCGCGTATGCGCATTTCACGAGTAACGTATGGGTCGTACAATCTAAATTCAGGAAGATGGTCAATTACGCGGTCATCCCAGCTTAACTTGCCTTCATCCACCAGCTTAGCCAATGCTGCACTGGTAAATGCTTTGGTATTTGAAGCAATGCCAAATAAAGTGTCTTTATTCACCTTGCTATTAGTATTGAGGTTGGCAACACCAAAGCCTTTAGCGAATACGACTTTGTCATTTTCAACAATAGCAACGGCCATCCCGGGTACATCAAACCGTGCCATTGAGGTATTGATCACCTCTGCTATTTTATCGGTATCAACCGCTGCAGAACTTGTAAATGCCCAGCCTGCAAGCAATGCGGCTGCAGCCAATTTTGTGAGTTTCATAGTGTTACCTTAGGTTATTATTATTTGTTTAATCTTGATGAACTGCAAATTCTATGTCGGCGCGCGCTTTATTCGTATCTTGCTTACTCGGGTAAGCTAAAATGCGTTGACTATAATGCTCTGGCACACCGGCCTCAAGCGCACCACGGTATACATGCTGCACGTACCAGTCATAAGGTAGCAGTGTGTCGTCATGTGTGTTTGCTATGTAACAGTGCACATTAATGTCATCGTCATCTAAAAGGCTCACGGTTAAATCAACACAGTCGTAATTAGGGCCTTCAATTTTATCTAAGATCTCTTTTTCGGCCTCATTAAGCTGATACACCACCCCATATACCAGAGCATCGGGTTCGTTGGTGGGCACAATAGTGCATTTACCTGAACCATCAGCAAAGGCCATATTAAAGGTTAACTTATAGCCTTTTAAAAGCGCCGTACCCACACGTTTTGCATTAGGTAAACGTGCCAATAAACGATTAGATGACATATTGGAGCCAAACGAAAAATTATATAACGCCATACTATTCCTTAGGGTCAATTGACCTTTCAAGATCAAATTTGCAAAGGTCAACAGACCTCTGTTAAATAACAACTCGCACAGCCAGTGCGATTAAAATAATGCCAATGCCGCGATCGAACCAATAACCACTTTGTTGAAAAAAGTTACGCACCCGTGCTTTTGATAACAATAGCGACAAAATAGAAAACCAAGCCCAAGTAGCAAGCGCCATATAAACACCATACCCCACTTGCACTATTACCGGTGTGGTTGGACTAATCACTAAGGTAAACAGCGACATAAAAAATAGTGTAGCCTTAGGGTTTAATGCGTTGGTAAAAAAACCACGGCGAAACGCATGCCATGATGACTCAGCGGCAAGACTGGGTTTTATCTGCTCATTATTGGCGGTATTTGAAGGTTTGCCAGCGCGCAGCGCCTGCACACCTAAATACGCTAAATAAGCACCGGCTATATATTTAAGTGCCATAAACAACGAAGACGATTGAGTTAAAACCAGCGCGACTCCCAACACGCAATAAGCTATGTGTAATAAAATAGCTGCGCCTACACCTGCACTGGTCCATAGCGCATTATGCCTTCCATATTGTACGCTTTGCTTAAGTACCACAGCAAAATCGGGCCCGGGGCTGGCCACTGCAAAAAAGTGAGCAATGGCAATTAATAAAAACTCATCAATATAGGCCATGGTTAACTGGCTTGCTCTGGCGCAAAAGCCAATAATAATGGGTTAGCCGATTGGTTAACCAGCGTTTTTATTTCTTTTTGCGCTTTTTTAAACTGACCTCTTAAATGCGGTTTTAAATGTTTTTTAGAGTGTTTATCTTGCTTAAAATAGCTTACTAAAGCATGCATAAATACAGTATGGGTTTCACTGAGCGTGGCTTCGCGGTTTGCATATGGGTTGTAACATGAGCCACAACCACCCTTAAACTGGTACACAGTATTGCTCATCATCACCCCAAAACCTAAAAAACACGCTAAAGCATCCGTTGCTTGAGGTAAGTACGCTTTACCACCTGGGGGTAATACACCTACATGATGAATTAAAATGGTAGCAAGAGTACCTGCAAAGCTAGCTACTAAATCTTGTGGCTGATTGATTTGGTTTGGGTTAAACGACACATTAATTGTATGGCTTGGTGGCACCATTAAATGGCAGTGCTCACCACGTAGATGCTCACTAAATTCAAAATGTGGAAACACCTGAGGTTGTAATTGTTGTGGTGCAACAAGTGTTATCGGCCATTCACTCATACCAGCATAATGTTTAACACGCGCAAACACTTTACTGGCCATTTCTTCAATGCTTGAAACCGAATCAGGAAAAAACTCGACCGTTGGTAAAATAATTTGGCTATGCTTAGTAAAAAAATTCAGGTCAAAGTTTTCTGCAGCCCAAATAAAGGTATCAACTAGCCACTGTTGTTCTTGTTCTGCCAATAAGGGCTTTGATTTAAATAGGGTTAACATAAACTACTCTTGCCCCTGGGCCCATTGCCATGCTTGTGTATTGTATAAAGGCACCGTAGAAAGCGCGTGATGATGACTACCCGTAGATTCTTTCGTTGAGTACGATAAATACAATAACGTATGGGTTTTAGCATCATAAATGCGACGAACTTTTAACGACTTAAACAAAATACTCTTAGATGATTTAAACACGACTTCACCCGACTTACTACGGTCAATAGACTGTAATTGGTCTGCGGTAATTGGCCCTGTTTGACGACAAGCAATCGACATATCTGAAGGATCTGAAAAATCTAAATTAGCCTCAATGTGACTAATATGACAAGTAACCCCTGTAACAAGCGGGTCTTGCTGTGAGTTAACCACCACATCTTTAGTGGTAAACAGCCCTAAACTCACTGAAGCAACATCATCAGAACACCCTGTAAACCCTGCTAAACACGCAATTAGACTACCCATTTTGAGATACTTCATAGCAAGTCCTTCGTTCATAATAAAATTAAGTTATGCCTTATACTAAACGCTTTCACCGCGATAAAACAAATTTTATAAGCAATAAAAAAGGCACGCCCGAAGGAGTGCCTTTGCAAACAAATACAGCTAAAAATAATTAAAAGCTATATTGTGCACCTAGATAAACATAACGACCGGCACCGCCGCCGTAGCCACTATAAAAGTTGCCTCGGCCACTTGGATAAAATGCCCCTTTGTCGTCAAATACATTATTAATCCCACCAAATACACGTAAGTCACTCTTATCTGTCAGTGCCATAGTGTAAGACGCTGATAAACTATGCTTTAAAAATGAGCCATAGTTTTGATATGCCAGTGGCTCAGGGTTAGCAATACAACCGGCATCGCCCGTAGCACAGCGTTCATCATTTGCAGCAACATATTCAAGGTAATCTTTCTCATCTTCTTGGCTTGCTTTAAAAGCACCTACGTAATTTGTACGCCAGCGGATACGTAAGTCATCCATTTTCCATACAATCGACATAGCGGCTTTATCTTTTGAACGGCCATAACCTGCGTACTGAGAAGTCACACTAGAACCATCTAACCCTTCATAGGTTTGCGAGTTTTCAATAATATGATTGTAATCAAGCTTAAATGACAGGTTACCATAGCTACCTATGTCATATTTGTAAGTTGCAACTACATCGTAACCGCGCGCTGTTAACTCATCTAAGTTATATTCACGCTGTAGTATTTTTACAATGTTACCTTCGTCGTTACGGGTAATATCGTTACAATATTCGTTATCACTACCCCACGCAGCCTCTGAGTCATAACATTCACGCATGATGTTTTCGTTACTTATTTCATCAATTGCATCAACAATGGCAATGTCGTAATAATCAACCGCTAAGTTAAAGCCATCTAAAAACTCAGGTGAAACAGTAATACCAAAGGTATAGGTATCGGCTGTTTCTTCTTTTAAGTTTGGATTACCCGTATTTGGTGAATAGTTATTGTCTTCACTTTCAAATTCAAAGTCAGGATCATCAGCCAGCTTTTGTGCCAAGGTTGGCTCTAAACGGCAGTTATCGTGCCCTGGGTTTGTTGATGTTGCAGTTAAGCCATCACAAATATCATCAAATGAATCAAAATCGCCACGAGGGGGTGACAATAGCTCTGTAATAGTTGGGGCACGCTGTGCACGCGCATAGTTAGCACGTAGCATGTACCCGTCAATTGGCTGCCACAATAATCCTAACTTATAACTGGCTACGGTGCTGATATTATCAATACTGTAATTTGCTAAACGCAACGATGTTTCTGCCGATAAGCTTTTAGCAAATGGCACATCTTTAAGTAGTGGCACTGCAAGCTCTGCAAACGCCTCATATACTTCTACTTCACCATAAAAAGAAGGCACAACGTTAAACGTAATACCGCCCGCTTTCATATCATCGCTGGTATCTAAGCTTTGCGAGTCTTTACGATACTCTGCACCAAATACTGCAGACACATTACCTGCTGGCAATTCATATAAGTCACCGGTGATATAACCCATTACCGTGTACTGTTGAATCTCAGTATCAATAATTGGATTTGTACGGATCCAGTCAGCCATTTCAGGGGTAATAGACCCTTCACCAAATAAATTAAGCGGGACACATCCTTGCGCTCGCGCTTCGGCGTCTTTACATTGAATAGTGCCATCGGCTAGCTTTTCAGCTTGCAGGGCTTGGTTAACACGTACCGTGTTTAACTCGTTACTGCGGATTTGATGCTGTTTAAATTGACCATATCCGGCAGAAATATCCCAATCCCATGTATCATCAAACATCATACCTTGCAGGCCAGCCCAGGTACGAATAGTCGTACGGTCGTTGTCAGTGCTGATATTACCTACTTCACCAAAACGACGATCCCAATAAATACGGTCTTTGTATGGGTTACTGTCAATAATTTCTTGTGGCACATATGGGTTATCAATAGGAATATAACCTGGCGCAATATCATCGATAGGATCCCCTGTCACTGGGTCGTAGCGAGGTACATAAGCCCCTTCGTATTCATCTTCTGGTGACTTATCGTTGAACGAGCCACTCTTACTGTATTGAATTTGGAAATAACTCATGATGTCGTCTGTTACATCATAATCTACTTTTATTGCGGTCGAAAAGTTATCACTAGGTACATCAAGCATAACGTATTGTTGTGAGTTGATACCGTATATCTCTTCATTGCCTTTCCAGTCATCACGTAGTGTCTGACCGTCGTACCAAAACTGAGTGTCGTTTCGGCTGCTTTCTAAAAATACACCGCCTAAAGTGCCATCGCTTTTGCTTGCCCAATCAGCTTGTGTAATACCGCTCATACACTGATAACCATCAGCAGTGTACATTTGATTACACATCAGCTCATCATCGTAACTATGCGCCGCTTCTATTTGCGCTCGGTCGCGATCGTAAAAGGTCATACCAAAATCACGATCCCAGTTTGAGCTAACAAATACATAACCACGATCATCAGCGAATGACGTTCCGTAGTTTAAATCAAGCGTAAACTCGCGACCGCCACCATCTGTTGTTTCACCGCCTCGGGCTTGAAATTCAAAACCTTCTTTTTTTGACTGGGTAATAATATTAACTACACCAGCAACCGCATCGGCACCATAAGTGGCCGACGCACCACCACTAATAATTTCAACACGTTCTACCATGCCACTAGGAATAGTATTTAAACTGACATAATTACCACCGTAACTATTAGAGACAACACGGCGGCCATCAATCAATGTCAGCGTTCTATTAGCGCCTAAGTCACGAAGTTGGACTGTTGATAAACCAGTTCCCGAAATGCTTGATTGGCTGGTTGTGTTACCAATACTTTGGCTCAGTGCAGGCATATTATCGATTAATACATCTGAAAGATTGCCTAAGCCTGTATCCTGAATTGATGCTCTGTCCATGGTAACCAGCGGAGTCGTAACCGAAAAACTATCACGCTTTAAACGCGAGCCTGTTACTGTTATTTTCTCTGGTACTTCTTGTACCACTTCTTCGCTTGCCTTAGCAGTTGATTGACGATCAATTGCCTCGTCATTTGCTATTGCATGCCCAGATAAGCTTGCTGTTATAGCCAGTGCTAACGCACATTTTTTGGTTGATATTTTACTCACAGACTTCCCTCATTTTTTATTAGCCCATTAGTACAAATCGCTTTTTTATTAACTTTTTAGTTATTAAATCTGTTTTGTACTAATTGGTTTGTTTTACTAATAACAGGTTGTAAGTAATCGTGAATAAAAGCACAATGAGAGGTGTCTCGTTTATATCCCTATTTTACATCTATTTAATATCTATTTATTTATAATCATGAACTTATATTTATTGTGTTAGAATGGTGTAAAATTGAATATTAACTAATTATCGTGTTACTTTGCATTAAACAACACGTGTAAACATCGCTAATAACTCATACTAGGAAGAGGTTTAAATACACATACTATGAATACTCAACAGCCATTTTCAATTGGAAATTGCCAAATATCGGCGTTTGAAAATAAGCTGTTTTGTGCTGATAAAGCCTGTATTTTACAACCTAAATTTATAGAACTGCTGACCTACTTAGTAACGTGTTATCCAAATGCGGTGAGTCGCGAACAACTAATCGAAAACGTATGGGATGGTAATCAATATGTGGGTGAAAAAGCACTCACTAATGCCATATGGCATCTTCGTAAAAGCTTTAAAGAGCTTGACCCCGACAACACCTACATAGAAACACTGCGTAAAACAGGTTATCGCTTAGTGCAAAAACCAATAATGCCAAACGCGCAGAAAAGTATTAATACATCCCCTACTCGCTCTAAATATATTTTCGCTGTAGCCATGGCTATCGTGGCCTTGTTATTCGCTGGTGTCTGGGGTTATAACGCTTTTAGCGATGAAAATAAGCCACTTGCGCTATCGCAACAAGCAGAGCGCTTATACGATCATGTTGAAACCATTACTACCAGCCCAGGGCGAGAGCTGTTCCCCGCTATATCCAGCGACAGTCACTTTTTAGCATACTCTTGGCGCCGCCCTGGTCATAAAGCAAATTTATACTTACGTGATTTACATTTACCCGAACAAGCTGCAATAGCACTTACCGACACCCCATTCATTGAAGGGCGAGCGGTATTTAGCTCTGACTTAACCTTTATTTATTATTATCGCCGTATATCTGGTCAAGGCTGTGAGGTTATTCAGCAAAATATTGCCTCGGGAAATACCACTATTTTAGGGAAGTGTGGTAACAAAGCGAGTACCGATATAGACATAAATGCCCTAGGCACTAAACTGGTTTATATTAGTGAAGATGATGAAAATAATCTGACTCAACTTAACCTTGTTGATTTAACCTCATCGCCATACACAATTACTCAAATACCTTGTATTTCAGCATGCCAATATAACGATGAGTCGGTTGTGTTCTCCCCAGATGCAACTCAACTTGTAGTATCTCGTAACTTACCAACGGGGTTTGAAGAATTATTTTTAATCGATATAAAAACAGGCAATGCAAAGCAGTTAACTACTGGGTTTATTGATATGAGAGGCGTTGATTGGCACCCCTCTAAGGCGCAACTCGTTTTTTCTGGTGTAAAAAAAGGTAAACGCCAAGGGTACTTTTACAACCTTAAAACACAACAAATGATCAATGCCCGCATAGATGGCTTAAGCTACCCAGAATTTGCCAGTGATGGCAGTTTGTATTTTCATCAGTGGAATATAGACTCGGCTTTAATGCGTTTAGAGGTTAATAATGCGGTCGCAAGCTCTCCTTTCCCAGTATTATCGAGCCATTTTAGTACCCGCTTTCCTAATTACAATAAAACCAGAAACAAACTCGCGTTTGTCTCTAATGAGTCGGGCTCAATGGAATTGTGGACCGCAAAAAAAGACGGTACATCTCGAAAGCAGCTCACTAATCTCAATGCCAATATTTACCACCCAGTATGGTCGCCTGATGGTGATTATATTGCTTTTGTTGCCTCGCACCCTAGTGGTCATGCGTTATACCTGTATGACTTTAATAAACAAACCAGTGAATTATTACCTACGGGCTTTAGCGATCATGGTAAACCGAGCTGGGCTGCAGACAGTAAAAGCGTATTAGTCTCTGATGATCAGCACGTGTATCGCTTCGATTTAAATGGTAATAAACTCGAACAAGCCATAGATTCACCAACATTATATGCTTATGAAAACAAGCAAGGCGCTTTAGTTTTTGCCAACCAAGCAACTAATCAATTATGGATAAAAGCTCCTGATAGCCAAACTGAGCAACCACTGGTTAGCGAAATTAATTTATCTAATCATAATTCGTGGTACTTTTTTGAAGGCGACACCTTAGCGACATCGCGTATTTACTATTTTAATGTAAAACAAGGTGATTACCGTTTGAGTTATTACGACTTTTCAACCAAAAGCCATCATGACGTTATACGCCTTCCCGAACGCGCATTTAGTCGTACCTCTGGCTTAACTTATATTACAAGTACCAACTGGCTGGTATACTCTTCGTATAAGTCACCACAAATTGACATAAAACGTATCAACCAAAAATATTTGCCCTAAAAGCAACAGCCTGAACTATGCTAAGCCAAATTTTTAAAAATTAAGCTCTATAGGGTTAGCGTGTACAAACCCGTTTGGTATAATTAAACAAACCAATCTAAAGAGGATACGCTAAATGCCACACATTATTATTGAACACTCAGAAGATCTGCCTTTATTACCTCAGGTTCTAGTGGAAAAAATCCACACAACAACATTTGAAAGTGGCTTATTTGATTTAGAAACAATAAAAACTCGTGCTATTGCGTATCAACATTACCAATTAGGTGTGGGTAAAGAAGGGTTTATTCATATTGCTGTACATATTATGGCTGGGCGCTCTATTGAGCAAAAGCAAAAGCTAAGTGAGCAGTTACTAGCGTGCCTACAAACATATTGCAGAGCCTCTGATAGCTTAAGCGTTAATATTTACGAAATGAATCACGAGATTTATCGTAAAAATTAACGGCTATTAAAACATCATAGTTATAGGCAAGTGCTCTATAACTATGATGGTATCCCCGCTCTGCTAATTTTTATAAAACCGCGGTTAAAGCGTAAACTTACCTAGTAAATCCCTTAAAATATTCGACTCTTTATTTAAACCATTACAAAGCTGCTCTGACTTTTTCATATTTTCTTTGGTTTGCTCTGCCGAGTCGGAGATCATTACAATATTTTGGCTAATTTCTGAGGTTGCTAACGTTTGCTCTCGCGTTGCTGTAGCCACTGAGTTATTTAACTCGCTTAACAGTACAATTTCCTGTGAAATACCATTTAATGTATGGCCTGTTTCTTTTAATCGTTCGGCATTTTCTAAAGTATTTTTGCTGCCCAATTCAATCGCAGTTACCGTGCTTGAAGCTTTAGCATTTAACGAAGCAATCATCTCATTAATTTGCTCTGTAGACTCCGCAGTACGCTGTGCAAGCGTTCTCACTTCATCAGCAACTACTGCAAAGCCACGCCCTTGCTCTCCAGCTCTCGCCGCTTCAATTGCCGCATTTAACGCCAATAAGTTAGTTTGCTCAGAAATCCCTTTAATAACATCCAATACATGAGAAATTGATTTAATCTCTGTCGAGAGCTCTAACACCGAAGCCACAGAATTGGCCATCGATGCTTCTAACTGTTCCATTTGTTTAATTGTGCTTTGCACAAAACCAACGCCTTTATGCGTCGTTTCTTCGGTTTTAGTCGCAATATCTGCCGCATTGCTGGCACTGCCAGAAATATCCTGAACCGTAACTTCCATCTCATTAACCGCTGCCGCCACCGTTTGTGTACTCGATGACTGTACCTCAGCTAAATTAGCTGCTCCTTGTACTTGCTCAAGTACATCTTGGGAAATACCTTTAACATGAATTGCCGACTCAGAAACCTGTTTAAACATATAATGTAACTGCTCTAAAAACAGATTAAACTTAATCGCCAAGTCTGAAATTTCATTATTATCGTCAGTAGGAAGTCGCGCTGTTAAATCGCCATCTTTTTCTGTTAACGCATTCACTGCTGAAGTAATGTTTTCGATTGGCCTAAATATTTGCCCTACCAACACGCGTGCTGACGCTAAACCGACAAGAGCAATAATTACACCAAAAATGATATTAGTATTAATAGCACTATTAATTGGGCCATATAATTGCTCTTGGGGAATCTCAGCGACTAGATGCCAACCTAATGAGTTTACAGGCGTACTTGATACAACATAGTCATCACCATCGATTACTTTACTTTGAATTGCCCCATTTTTAATTGGCGCTAAGTTAACAGATTGCCCTATTTTAGTTTTATTACCATGCAGCATAATCTCGCCACTACCAGAGACCAAATAAACAATGCCGCCCTCACCTATCCTATATTCACTTATGAGATCCACCATAGAATCGAGCGAACGGCCAATTCCGGCAATTCCTTGTCGTTGCCCATCAAGCTCAATGGCATAATTAATAAATACCATCACCTCAGAGCTACCTTTATCTATGTCGAGTGCTACTTCAAATGGTCTATCCGATGCTAAAAAAGCATCAAACCAAGTATCACTACTGTCTATTTGCCTAGAAATACCTTCATCGGTGTAATAATTGCGGGAGTTTTTAGAAATAATGTATGCGTTACTGGCTTGGTTTTTATTTTTTATATGTTTGAGGTAATCAATGAATTTACCTCGGCTTTGCGCATCTTCATTATTATTCATCCATTGTTGCACAAATAAGTTTTGCGCTATTTCTTTGCCAACAATAATAGGAGTCGATAACTCTAATTCGATTTGGCTTTTCACCTCACTAAGCGCTGTTGGTAAATCTACTTTGGCTAGTTTGTCTTCTGTATTTGAGCGAATACTATTTGAAAATATTAGAGTAGATATTGCTAAAGGAGCAACAACAGCCAAAATAAGGCTGAGGTATACTTTTCGTTTTAATAACATAGAGCACCTAAGGGGTAACTAAGCGGTATTTTATATACTGCACACAATTAACAGTAGCGACGTTAAAGGTCATAAAATGAAGATTTTTATAATAAAATCCCATAACACTTTAATAGTAGATTCAACTGTGTTTATTGCAATGTATTCAATAAAATTAATAAAAAATCAGGTCTCTGGTAAGAAAATACAGTTAGCCAACTTTAGCGGCTGTTTTCAAAGTTAATTATCCTCAGATAGAAATACTTAAGCCGTTTGCTAAGTAATGTTTGTAGGAAAAAACCAAACTCACGTCTAATTATTGCTAGTTATTACCAATATAAATAAATGTATTCGAATGAAAGTAGTTGATGGGTATTTTATTAAACGGCTATATAATCAGTTAGATACAAAAAAAGCCCCTTTTAGGAACTTTTATTTATTATCTTTGCGTTGCAGATGCTTTGTTTACAACTTGAACTTGAGAGGAGATAGCTCGCTCAATAACTTGGCTGTAAATTCGCTTTTTCTCGCTTGAGCTAGAATTTAGCACAAAGTCTGAAAGTTTCGAATTTTGCGTTGGCTTCTGCTTGATTAAATTTGAAAACATAGACACTCCTAAAGCTCATTTTTTTAGCTAATCGTTATTTTCTTTAATGTATTTTTCAGCCAAATGATGTTCAATTGCCTTAACGTTGTCATGATAAAACCGTGTTTTATCTTTGTTAAAAGGAATGGGTAAACTAAAAAAGTTAGGCTTATTTGATCTTAGTTGAGGGATAGCTCTCGGAGCTGTGTCGCAAGAGCTAGGCCGCTTCAAGGCAGAAATAAATGAAATTTATTAAAAGTAATTACCAATACTCGGTATTAAATTACTTTTAATAGGAATCATATTTATCTACTAGGCTTTTCTGATACTAGCTTTTGTAACCAATAACCATCGTGCTTTTCAAAGATATTAAGTCCGTCTTTGGTCATAACTAAAATGTTATTACCGACGGTAGTATAATAAAGTGGGTTTGGATCAATAGATATAATTGCATGTACTATTCCTATTAAATCATCAGAAAGGTACTTTTCTAATACACTTACATCTTTAAGCCCAATTGTAATGTAATCATAAAGTTGTTTGGTTGTTATATCAGACTTGAGCTTATGCACAGAGGCATCCGCTATGCCTACACAATGTGTATAAAAATCCATTTCTAGCATGGTTTGTTTATTTTCACATAATGATAAGTCAGAAAATTGCGAAAAACATGTGCTTGGTAATAATAATATTAATAGTCTTTTCATTGGGCCACCTGGTAACGCTCTTCAATATTCCAGCTTCTCCAATCGGCAAATAATTTTTCAAACTGCCTTGGGCTTTGCGCAAAGCCATCTTCGATCGCTTGTATGTCCCACATAGTTTTTATTTGAACACCAGTACTCAATGCATTTAAAACAGCTGCTGTTTTGAATGCAGGTATATCTGTTTTTACTTCTATAGCCTCACCAATAGAGTCTGCGGTAGCTTCGGCCATAAAAGCAGCTTTAGATAAATCTGAGGTTGGATCTGCAGCAGATAATATTTTAGGTATGGCCTTCTCTGTTATTAACTTAGTTAAATCTTTATACAGAGCTATTTTTATTAAGTTACATCGCTGACGACTATTAACAATGAAACTATATTGCGATTTAGATAGTTTTGCTCCAGATAACATATCAGCGCTAGTGGCAATAGCGACGCAACCCATAACTGTTGTTGGTATCTGCGTTTCTAATTTTCTCTCGCAAAACGCCTATATTTCGTTCGATCATAATTTTATTTGACATAACATTCCCTCGTTTAATTAAATAAAGGGTACAACAATTTTTTACTTCTTTCCATGCTTGAATTATTACTTTGATCAAAAACTGGTAATCTTCATTCATCTTTTTTATTTAAGAGTGGCGCGGCAATTTCTGTTAGTAAACATCCACTTAAAAATGGAGGCAAAATCAGCATGAAAGAAACTTAAAATCAAAGCTTAGTTACTTCAAAGTTTTTTAAACTCAATGTTTAATGGCTTTTAACCGCGCTATTTCACCTGTTAAGTTTGAAGAAGCGTACTATTCTGAAATAAAGACTGTCTAGTGAAAGCAGGGAAGTCCAGATTACATTGCAATAAATTATAGATTAAAGCTATTAATCTATGAAAATACTAATCTGATCTTCAAGAAAAACCCCTTCTTCTATCATCTCTTGTTTGGTTTCTGTAGGTGAGTTAGTAAAGAAAACTACTTTCAAATTTAACTCAGCTCTGGAAAAGCAAACGTAAGCAAGCTTATATGTTCTAGAAAGCTGCCCCTCAGTGCCTGAACCGCTAATTTTAGGTGATAACATTTTAGTAAAACTATATTGATTCCATGCAGCTTCAACATCATCAAATACAGTTATTATATTAGGGTACTCCTCACCTTTGACACCATGCTGGGTGCTGTAGGGTGTGTTGTCATTTATGAAATGAAAATAGTTGATAAGCTCTGTGGTTTTCGTTGAAAAAAAGTTATCAGCTAACCAATTCCCTTTTTCTTTATGGTGAAGCTCTTTATCATACTCTATGTCTAGAGGCCATCTATCGATAGCTTCGGAAAGTCGTTCTGATGCTCTTAGCAAATCTGAAGTCAAAGCAAACTTAAGTATTTCTCCGATTGTTTTTTCTTCCCACATGGTATTTAGAGATTCTATAGAATCTTTAGCAAGCTCAATCATTTTTTTTATGGATTTTGAGCTATTACTTCCTTCAGGATCAAAAGCGGGACTATGCTGTCTTAGGATTGATAGTGCCTTAACTGTATTGCCTGCTCGATATAACTCGAGTACAGGTATCATTACTTGAGTGAAAGGTCTAAGAAGATAATGCTCTCCTGATTCATAAGCGTCTTGTGCATACGTAGAAGCAAACTCTCCAGTAAAAAGCTTATGAAGCCTTTCAAAACCTTGCCTCCTAGCAATCATTTGTCTGACTAGGAATAAATGCTTTACGCCATCTTTATCTTGCCAACCAAATTCTTTAAGAAGTTCCTCATATTTCTTAGCGACTTTATCAAGCTGCTCATCACTATACCTATTTCTTGGGCCATCAGGCCTCTCAGACTGAATGAGATATAAGTGAACACTCCCCTTAACGTTTGCGTTTGAACCACTAGGGACTTGTTTAATATCAGTCCTGTATCGATTCAACAAATGGATTACTTCTGTCGAGCATCTATAGTTTTCTTGCTTCTTAATTACTGTTGAGCCTTGCGGACCATTAAAGCTCCCCATACCACGATCATAAATTTGCTGTACAGGATCTCCAAAATAACCAATCACAGGTAAACCTTCTGAAGAACAAACAGCATTTAAAGCAACCACTATTTCTTCAAAAGTATCCTGTGCTTCATCTATAAAAATATAGGGATATCTTTGGCCTATAATTTTCTGAAACAAAATATTGTTTTTGATCAAATATCCTGCGACTTTGATAATATCATCATGACTTAATTCCCCTTCGAGATAATTACTAAAAGCTGAGAGACTGTCATATTTAAATATTTTCACCGAATCAATGTGTTCAAGAACATTTTCATATTTTTGAATTTTAGCACGCGCTGAAATAGCTGACTTCGTGTCTTTACCAGTATCTTTCGCTCTCTGTTTTTCAAGCTCTGCTGGTATTATGAATTCGACTAAGCATGCTTTGATACTACTAGTAAAACGTTTTATTTGAGACCACAAAAAGCTGTGTAAAGTAGAAACCTCAAAAATTTCATCCCAGCCTAGCCGCTCAGATATCACATCCACAGCCCTGTTTGTGAAGGTTATACAAGCAATTTGCTGGCTCTCTCTTCTTAACATTGCACCATACTTTTCTCGAACATAATCGAGAGTTAAAACAAGTGATGTTGTTTTTCCTGAGCCAGCCCCTGCAATCACAGAAAAACTATTACAACTATCAATACATTCTCGAATACAATGATCTGCTTCTGTTGGAACTATTTTTTTTTGTTGTAAGTCAAGCATTATTCAGTTTCCTCATTAACAGGTTTTGAATTAAGCTTTCCTTCTAGCCATTGAAGTCCATCAGCAATGTATTTCGGAGTATTCCATCCACTTTCAGAAACAATAAGATTTATAGCAAACTCAGTCTTTTTAAATGACGAAGATTTAACTTCTTCGAATATCATTTTGTGATCATCTTCCGCATTACCAGTAAATTCGATTTCACTCTCTAAATCTGAATTCCTAAATGCCGCAATATTTTCATAAATAATTGTTTCTTCTAGCGTTCGCCCATGCATAAGTACATTTTCACCATAACAGGTTGTAAGCGAAGGTCCCTGAAAAGAAATAAAAGCTTGTTTATCAGCGACAATAACATCATCTTGAGTAAGCTCTATTAAGTCTGATATTTTGTCTTTATTAAGGAAGTACTTAATTGAAGAGTTTGATGTAACGGCACCATCAAGGTTTGCCATACAAGCTTTTCGGCTTGCTTCAGGGTCGACTGAATCAATGTCGGTTATAACCAGGTACGGTACCCCTAGGAATTCTAATAATCCGGCGAACCGACTGGCATAGGCCCCACCCACTTCTAAAGTAGTAATATAATTGTGCTCTAAAGAAGGAGCTGATTTTTTTATCATTTCTGGTAAAAGTAGCTTTTCAGCAGCACCTTCAATCAAAATAGCAGCATCGGCAAAAAATAGGTCGCAATGAGTAATTCGTAAATATTTTTTTAGAAATTTAAGTACTTCAGTTTTATCAGGCATATCACCGTTAGCTGAGGTACTATCAGGTGAAAAACTCCTCATACTGAGTACCCTTGAAGAATTTAAGATACGTGCGTTTACTTGATCCTGATTATCAGATAAACAGCGCTTAAAATATCTAACTTTCTCAAATTCAATTTTATCAAGAATATGTGAAGAGTGAGTCGTGATACAGAGCTGAGGCTCTTTTCTTTGCTCATCTTGATTTTTAGCAACATCTGAAATAATAGCCCAAACATTTGCAATAAATGTTTGTTGAACTTGGGAATGTAAATGAACTTCCGGCTCTTCAATAAATATAAGTTGGCATAAGGGCCTGCTATTCTCTGTAGTTATCCACTGAAGGTAGAAATGACTTACTTGAATAGCAATATAAACTAGGTTTTTGAACCCTAAACCATTGTAAGCTTCTGGTAATTGATGTTGGCTTTCATTATCTATATAAAGTAACTCTGTATTACCCTGTAAAGCTGTTTCTGGGCTTAGTGATGATACAAGACGAAGACTTCTGTCATTCACAGATGGGACACCGAGGTTACCCAAGATCCCCATTAAACCACTAAAACTTGTTTCATAATGGTCGCTTAGGTTTTGATTATTTTCGTCTATAACTCTATTAGCCTCCTCATTAATTTCAGGTTGCTGCAGATTATTTTTATAATATGCTCCAAAGGCACTCGAAAGTTTATTGGATTTAGCTAACTCCTGATCATCCATATTCCGCTGAGCGTCTACAAAGTCGACTCGCAAAATAGATGAGAGAGTTTTTCTTGCTTCATCTGCATCAAGGTGGTGAATAGCATAGTCTTGGTCCGTTTCCTCCAACACAAAGTACCTCAATTGCAAATACTTTGACATATTTCCGGGTGCACTGAGATATTCTGAAAGGCTTTTTGTTCGTTCGCCTTGTTCGTTAACTGGAACTATTTCTTGATATTCTTTTTTTAGTTTTTCTTTATCAAATACAACTAGCTCAATTCTTATTCCAACATTGGTGATAAGTGTTGTTAATTGAGGTATCAAGTTAATAACTCGCCCATACTCTGTATCAGGATCGATGATGAACCACATGTCCATTTTAATAGCAGGGAAAGACACAACTTCTCCCTTACCAAAATTATCTATTAAATTAATTTGAGATGAAGAAAAGTCATGTATTTTAAATTGACGAGTCTTTAAAAAGAGTTTGAATGCGGTTGTAGCTGATGTTTTTCCGCAATTATTAGGCCCTACGAAAAGGGTTTCTCTACCTTCAAAGTCTATTTCAACACTTTCAAGCCGACGAAAATTGTTAAGGCAAACTCTTTTGAGTTTCATATGTCATCCATGAACTAACTGTTTATATTAATGTTAGATTCAGATTTACATAAAAACCCAAACTTTAAAAGTAAAATAATTCAAGGCTTAGCAGGTATAGTTATTCCCACTAGTGGTTGTTGATACCTAAAGAAATCAATCAATTAATAATATTTTCTACCTTTAAGGAATATATAAGTCGTTTAATTTGCTATATTAAAAAGTAGCACAGAGGTAGCACAGAGGTAGCACAGGGTAATTTCGGTTAGTAGGTATTTACTTGGAAAGCTTGTAAAAGTGGTGGCCCCTCCCAGACTCGAACTGGGGACCTAACGATTATGAGTCGTGTGCTCTAACCAACTGAGCTAAGGGGCCAACTTTGTATAACTGTAAGCAGTTAATTTTTGAAGCGTTTAGCCACAGAGCGACTAAAGCGGGTTGCAGTATAAAAAGTTTTTAGGGGCTTGTCACTAGCAAAAAGCTTTATTTTAACAATCAAGGGGCTAACTGCTCAAATAGTAGGCTTTGAGATTTTAATGGTGATGACTTTTAAAACGAATCCATCTATTAAATAACAGCCTGAGTGGCTAATACACATACCTTTGTTGGCACTTAGCAACTCAGTGTTAAATGTCCTGCAAAGCTACTGCATTACTTCTTGGCAATAATGTAAATCGCATGGATTAATCCTGGGAAATAGCCGAGCAAGGTTAATAAAATATTTAACCAAAAGTGCATCCCTATCCCCACCTGTAAAAACACCCCCAGTGGTGGTAGTAATATAGAAAAAATAATTCTGATGATATCCATAATTTAACCCTTATAACGTTAACAAAGCAAAAAGCCCAGCAGAGCTAGGCTTTTAGTATAGTGTATTATTCTGCAATAACAGTTAATTCATCAACTACTTTGCGAACATCTTCAGCGTTGTTAGCAATTTCCATTGCTAGTTGTTTTTCAGCATCCGATTCCACAGTCCCCTTTAGGGTAACTACACCGTTATCAGTATCAACATCAATGTCTGTACCACCGACTTCTGAATCAAATAAGTAGCGAGTGGTAATTACGGTGGTAATTTTCGCATCGGTTAAATCACTTTCAGTGTCGCTATCCATCATAGTAGAATCGTGGTGTTTAGCATTCATCTGATCAACTGTTGTTAAATCTTTTGCATCCTTGAGCTCAATAACAGTTAGATCATTTTCAACCTCAGTTACACCATCTAGGCTTAGCACAAGCTCTTCAGCAAGCTCTTTATCTACTTCGCTATTAACTTTACCTGTTAGCATTACTTTGCCATTTTTTACGTCCGTGTTGATGTCAAAGTTATTCAGGTTAGTGTTCATCAGCAGTACGGTTTCTGCTTTGCCATCAATCCAAGCATCTTTGCTTTCGTTTTCCCAGCTGCTTGCCTGAGCGCCCATTGCGGTTGTTCCTAATACTAGGGCTGCAATCATAGACTTATTAAATGTTTTCATAGTCATTCTCCATTTAATTAAAGACACTTAAGCTAATGCGAACATCGAGCCAATATTTTTTACACTTAAATTTCAATGGCTTAAATTAAAACTACCGATACTGACTTAAACCTACAAAGTAAACATTTACAGACCATTGCGTAAAAGTTTCTCGAATAGCGAAACTTACTAAATAATTGTATATTTGGTTAATCTGTCGTTAATATAGTAACGCGAAAAAACACATCGAATCATAAAGCACTGATTTTAAATGAGTTAACATTTGGTATAAGGCTTGCTTTGAAATAACCAGCAACCATAAAAGGATAATTTAAATGTCTGTTAAAATTGAAGACCGCCCTATTGAGCAAGTTCGAGAGCAAGTGATTGATCAGCTCATTTATAATTACAGCCATGGTGTCATTTCTGTAGAAGCATTTGAACGACGCTTAGACGACGCCATGGCAGCGAGTGACAATAAAGCACTTATGGATCTCGTTGAAGATTTAACCTTAAGTACTGACCAGCAATACAAGGCGCAAAAGCACTCGCAGTTTGCACCTAACTATGGTTCGCAGCATGAGGGGAGTGAAGAACCACTTACATTAAGAAGCATTCTTGGCTCAAGTGAACGAAGCGGCCAATGGGTCGTTCCTCAAAACATTTATATAGAAAACTACATGGGATCTATCAATCTTGATTTTACGGATGCTATTTTTACCCACCAACATGTCACTATTCACGTTAATTGTTACTTTGGTAGCGAAGAAATATATGTACCAGAGCACGTTAATGTAGTTTCTAAAATGTTTTGTATTTTAGGCAGTTTTGAAAATAAAACCGTATCACTCAATAAACGCCAAGGGCCAACAATTCACATTGAAGGAAAAACTGTTTTAGGCTCTGTGGAAGTTAAAGTTAAACGCACTATTAAAGAAAAATTTATTAGCTTTGCAAATGATTTAAAAACTCAACTTGGCATGAATAGTAAACATTTTTAAATATGCTAATTTATGATGAAGCCAAAATAGTTGGCTTCATCCATATTATAAATCGTTATTACGCTCACTGGGTATATCACTCATGTACTCTACAAACTCAACCTCAAACCCTGCGGGGTCAATAAAATAAATATTCTTCCTAAATGGATTTTCAGCGCCTTGCTTACTTATTTCAAAGCCCGCACGCTTTAAGCGCGTTATTACTGCATTTAAGTTATTAGTGACATAAGCAAAATGTGCCAAACCAATTTGATGCCCTGATAAGTCACGGTTTTCACCTTCTCCATGATCGCTAATAGCAATATATTGCTCGTTATCACCAAAGTGTATCCAGCGTCTTGCTTTACCATACCAGCTTCCTTCTCCCTCACTTCTAATTGACCAATAGGGAAACGCTGCTTGGTAAAACTTAAGCATGGCATTTATATCACTGACAACTAAATTTACGTGTTCTAATTTCATAATTTTCTTCCTGTTAATTGAATATAGAACATCATAAAACCTCAAGCTAACTTTAGGTAAAGTGCTCATTCATAAATTTATTGCTTGTTTTTATTTCAAGAAATGTAGTGAAAGATCATAGCTGTACAAAAAACACTCACAAGTATTTAGGCTTTATGGTTTACTTTATGGCAAAAACCGCTAAAATACGCCGGCTTAAATATATAAACGTTCTTTTACAACCCAAAGGTAATACCATGCATCCAATGTTAAACATTGCGGTTCGCGCTGCGCGTAACGCAGGCAAACTTATTCTTCGTGCAAGTGAAGACTTATCAAAAGTTGAAGTGCAACAAAAAGGCACCAACGATTTAGTTACTAACATTGATAAAGAAGCCGAAGCCGTAATTCGTGACACTATTTTACGTTCTTACCCTGATCACTGCATCGTTGGTGAAGAGTTAGGCGAACACAAAGGTAAGGATGCTGATTACCAATGGATTGTTGACCCACTTGATGGCACAACTAACTTCATCAAGGGTATCCCTCATTTCGCAGTATCTATTGCACTTAAAGTTAAAGGTCGTTTAGACCAAGCAGTAATTTACGATCCAATTCGTGGTGAGCTTTTCACTGCTTCTCGCGGTCAAGGCGCACAGTTAAACAGCAAACGTTTACGCGTATCTAAAACGGTTGAACTTGCCGGTTCTGTTCTTGCTACAGGTTTTCCTTTCAAACAAAAACATCACTTAGATGCCTATTCTGAAGCGTTTAAAGCGTTATTTGTTCACACAGCTGATATTCGTCGTGCAGGCTCTGCAGCCCTAGATATGGCGTATGTTGCAGCGGGTCGTGTTGATGGTTTCTTTGAAATTGGTTTAAAACCTTGGGATACAGCAGCAGGTGAGTTATTAGTTAAAGAAGCTGGCGGCATGGTTGTTGATTTTGCTGGCGGTAATAACTACAACGTGAGCGGTAACGTAATCTGTGGTGCACCTAAGCTAACACAGGCAATTGTTCGTGAAATGCGCCCAGTATTATCTGAGTCGTTATTACGTTAATCGTAATTACGTACTAAAAAAAGGAGCCTTGGCTCCTTTTTTGCTTTTTGTTAGCCACTTTTTTTACTATTGGATAAACGTACAACAGCGGGAGCGGGTCTTCTGCGATTACAAATAAATAGGTAGCTGTGTTTGAAGCGCTTAGCTTCCTTCTTTGCATCGGTTGCTAATGCCGCCACTTGATGGCTATTTTTACACTGCTGCAGATCAGGCTCAACTAAACCTATCGATAATGTAAGTAAAGGCACAAACTGCTTTTCGCCTTCTCTATTAGTTGCCCAATACCCTTTTTCAGCAATATGCTCTGGCGTAAAAAACACGCGTGACTGCAGTTCAAATTGCGTGATAATAGTATTACAAACCTCCACCGCATCTTTTTTTTCAAACACCACCATAAAATCATCGCCGCCAATATGGCCGACAAAGTTAGCGCTGTGCGCACACGCTTTTACAGTCACATCGGCCAGAAGTTTTATCACGCTGTCACCACTGGCATAACCATACAAATCGTTAAATTGTTTAAAGTGATTTAAATCGATATAGGCTAGTGAAAATGGCTGTTTATGTTGCAGACGCTGCTCTATTACCTCACTAATTGCCACATTACCCGGTAACATGGTCAAAGGGTTAGCATGTTGGGCGTGGCGGATTTTTTCTGCTGTAATGTGCTTTAGTATGTCTCTGAGCGGTGCCAAGCCTAAATATTTATTGTTGCAGGTGATAACAATATGGCGACGAATATCAAAGTCTTGCTCTGTTATTTGCTGGGAGACAATATCAAGCATTTGATTTTCATCAACCACCAGAGGTTGTTTATCCATTAACTCTGTGACTTCACACTTATCATAAAGCGCGTGCCCATAAGGCGCGGCAAACACTTCTGTTAGCTGATCTTTGTGTAACAGCCCTATTGGCTGCTGACTGCTATTTAATACTGGTAAGCTGATTATGCTTTTGTCTTGCTCAAAAAGTGCATGAGCTTCTTTACAACGCGTATGACTGCTAATAGCAGGCTGCGCAACAGCGAGCACACCTATTGCCATTGATTGTTCAAACTTTGAAGTGGCTTGGGTCGAAGTAAGTGATTGTAACTGTTTACAGTTGTAGTCATAACTTGGCTGTTGACTCGGTCTTTCTAACAAAAACCCCTGAACATGATTTATGCCTATACTTTTAACTAAATCTAGCTCTTCAGGACGTTCAATTCCCTCTGCAATCACCGCTGTATTTGTTGCCCGCGCTAACACCATAATTGATTTTAAAAATTCTTTTTTAACTTCGCTTTGATCGCAATGATCAATAAAGTAACGATCAATTTTTACAATATCTGGGCATAACTGTGACCATTGCTTTAGTCCGGAATAACCTGCACCAAGGTCGTCAATAGCAATAGTAAAGCCTAGCTCTCGATAATGAGCGATGGTTTTTAACAGTAAAAAACCATCATCTACCTTTTCTTGTTCGGTGACTTCAATCACCACACGATTGGCTGCAAGACCAAACTGCTCAATTAAATGTAAGGTTTCGCCTTTAGGGTGGCTCGGATCGAGTAAAATTTTTGGGCTGACATTTAAAAATAACTTCCCTTGTAAACTGAGTTTTACAAAGTTTTCTATGGCGCGAGAACGGCATAAAAGCTCAAGCTCTGAGATCAATTGATATTTATGAGCCGTTTCGAATAGCTTATTTGGCATGGCTAATGGGCTATTTTTAGGGCCTCGACTCAGCGCTTCATACCCAATAATAGATTGCTTAGCTATATCGAAAATAGGTTGGAACAAGGTTGTTATTGCCCCTTGTTGTAAAATTGATTCTAAGACTTGTCGTTGCTCTGTCACTACTAGCTCGGATAAAAATTTAATAAGAGCAATAAAATACCAACTGAGTATGACTATTATGTGACTTATGTACGAGGCAATAAAAAACCGCTCACAAGGAGCGGTTTTTTAAAAAGGATAATTTAATCTCAATTAAGGCATTGGATCTAAATCAGCACCTTCTTTTTCAATCACTTCTGGTATTAAATCTTCTTTACTTACGCCCATGGCAATAGCTACCGAACTGGCAACGTAAACTGAAGAATAAGTACCAATAAATACACCAAATAGTAGTGCAGTAGCAAAGCCATGAATGGTTTGGCCACCCCATACAAATAACGCAATCAATACTAAAATAGTGGTGATTGAGGTTACTAAGGTACGATTAAGTGTTTGCGTAAGCGAGATATCAATAATCTCAACAGTGTCGTCAATACGTACTTTACGGAAGTTTTCACGAATACGGTCTGATACAACAATGGTATCGTTTAGTGAGTAACCTATCACGGCAAGTATTGCTGCCAAAATAGTTAGATCAAACTCTAAACCAAGTACCGAGAACAAACCAATCGTAATAATTACATCGTGTAAAAGCGCACCAACTGCGCCCACAGCAAAACGCCATTCAAAGCGAAACGCCACGTAAATTAAGATACAAATAAGCGCAGTTAACATGGCAAGGCCACCCTGCTCTTTTAAGTCTTCACCTACGCTTGGGCCTACAAACTCAATACGGCGCATTACTACGCTATCATCGGCTTGTTTAAGAGCAGCAATCACTTGGTTACCAATCACTTCTGCTTTTACATCATCACCGCGAGGGGCTAAACGAACCAGTATCTCTTGGCTTGAGCCAAAAAGCTGTACCGATGCATCAGCAAAATCGTTTTCAGCCAGTACATTACGAACTTTTTTCAGATCGGCTGGTTGTGAAAAACCTACCTCAACTGCTGTACCGCCGGTAAAATCTAAACCGAAATTTAAGCCTTTAACAAAAAGTGACGCCAGCGACGCTATAATTAATAACGTAGAAAAGCCCATTGCCACTTTTCGAAGAGACATGAAACGAAGGGTTTTTCCGCCCAATCTTAAAATTTGCATGTCTGCTCCTTAAATTGAAAGTTTATCAACACGTTTGCCACCAATAAATAGGTTGATCACCGCACGGGTACCTATAATTGCTGTAAACATAGAGGTTAAAATACCAATTGCTAAGGTTACCGCAAAGCCTGCAACAGGACCGGTACCAACAGCAAACAAGATAATCGCCGCAATTAATGTGGTGATATTGGCATCAAAAATAGTACTAAAGGCGCTATCGTAACCAAAGTGAACCGCTTGTTGAGGGCTACGGCCATCGGCCAGCTCTTCACGAATACGTTCAAAAATAAGTACATTCGCATCAACAGCCATACCAACGGTTAATACAATACCGGCTATACCTGGTAGGGTGAGTGTTGCGCCTGGAATTAACGACATAACGCCGATAATAAGTACTAAGTTGGCAGCCAGTGCAATATTTGCAACAAGACCAAAACCTTTGTAGTAAATAAGCATAAAGGCCAGTACAAACGCAAAACCTAGGGCTACAGCGGTCATACCTGCTTCAATGTTTTCTTGACCTAGGCTTGGGCCAACCGTACGTTCTTCTACAATTTGAATAGGCGCAACCAATGCACCCGCGCGTAGAAGTAAGCTTAAGTTATGCGCTTCAGCTGGGTTATCAATACCGGTAATACGGAATGAACGGTCAAGACGCGCTTGAATCGTTGCCACGTTAATAACTTCTTCCACTTTAATTGGCGGAAGCGCTTTACCGTCACTGTCTTTTTTACCCGATGGCTTGTATTCAATAAACACGGTAGCCATGCGTTTACCGATAGCACGCTTGGTAAAGGCATTCATTTTTGCCCCACCTTTACTATCGAGTTTAATGCTTACTTGTGGGCGCTGGTACTCATCCGCACCTGACTGCGCGCCAGTAATATGGCTGCCTTCAAGAATAATGCGTTTTTTTAGTACTACAGGGTAACCATCACGACTCATGATCATTTCAGTACCCGGAGGGATACGACCTTGAGCAGCCGCGCTTATGTCAGCATTTTCGTCAACTTCACGAAACTCAAGCGTTGCCGTAGCACCTAAAATTTCTTTAGCGCGAGCGGTATCTTGAATCCCTGGTAATTGCACAATAATACGTTCAGCACCTTGGCGCTGTACGTTTGGCTCTGCAACCCCAATTTGATTGATACGATTACGAATAATCGTTTCGTTTTGCTTGATAGCGTAGTCACGAATTTCTTTTAGCTTTAGCTCACTCATGGTGGCAAAGAATGCGTTATCGTTACTGCTATCATCAATGTAAACGTTTAGAGGGTAACGACTTTCTAAAAAGCGCTCTGCAGCGTCTTTATCTTCTTCGTTACGCATTTCTACACGCATACGCTCAGTGCCAGCTACACGGCGCACACTACGATAACGTAGTTTTTCTTCGCGCAGGTCGCTGCGAAAATCTTGCTCCATTTGCTCTAACTGATTATCCACCGCAGTGACCATATCGATTTCCATGGTGAAATGCACACCACCACTTAGATCTAGGCCTAACTTCATAGGATTACCGCCCAGCGACTTTAACCAAGCCGGTTGTGCAGGAGCCATATTAATTGCTGAGATATAATCGTTACTAAGCGAGTTACGCAGTAAGTCTTGCGCTTTAAGTTGGTCTTCAACGTTTTTAAAGCGAACAAGAATTTGCCCGTCTTCGAGCTTTGTCGATTTAGCGCTAACGTTATCTTTTTTGAGGATTGCGTTTACTTTGTCTACAACACTGAGGTCAACATCGGTGCCTTTAGCGCCAGAAACCTGTATGGCCGGATCGCGGCCATACAGGTTTGGTGAAGCATATAAAAGGCCAATGGCTAACACAGCTAAAACAAGTAAATACTTCCAAATTGGAAACTTGTTTAACACGGGGTCGTCCTTATTATTTTTATAGCGACTTCATTGTGCCTTTAGGCAATACAGCAGATACCGCTGATTTTTGTACTGTTACTTCTGCTTGCTCATTTAATGAGATCACGATGAAGTCTTTATCATCGGCAATTTTTACGATTTTACCCACTAAACCACCTTGGGTTAGCACTTCATCGCCTTTTGCCATCGCACTCATTAAACTTTTATGCTCTTTTACACGCTTTGCTTGCGGGCGGTAAATTAAAAAGTAAAAAACCAAACCAAAAATCGCTAACATAATTAGCATTTCCATACCGCCGCCTGCCGCAGGTGCGCCAGCGCTTGCATGTGCGTTTGAAATAAATAAACTCATAATACTTCCTCTTTAATTTTTAAATTTTAATTTGTTGTATCAGCTAGCTCTGGCACTTCTTGGCCTCGGCGAGCGTAAAAATCGTGGACAAATGTCTCTAGTTGACCTTCGCTAATAGCATTACGCAAACCTTCCATAACACGTTGATAGTATCGTAAGTTATGGATAGTGTTTAGTCGTGCACCCAAAATTTCGTTACATTTGTCTAAATGATGCAAATAGGCGCGCGAATAATTATTACAGGTATGGCAATCACACTCTGGATCAAGTGGACCAGTATCTGTTTTATGCACTGCGTTACGGATTTTAATGGTACCCGTTGTAATAAATAAGTGACCATTACGTGCATTACGCGTTGGCATTACACAGTCAAACATATCAATACCACGACGAACCGACTCAACTAAGTCTTCTGGCTTGCCAACACCCATCAAATAACGTGGTTTGTTTTCTGGCATTTTATAAGCACAATGATCAAGAATATTAATCATTTCATTTTTAGGTTCACCAACCGATAAACCACCAAGCGCATAGCCATCAAAACCAATCTCTTCAAGGCCCGCTTGTGATTGTGCACGAAGCTCAGGATACATACCGCCTTGAATAATACCAAACAATGCTGACGGGTTGTCGCCATGCCCTTCTTTTGAGCGCTTAGCCCAACGAAGAGAAAGCTCCATAGAGTCTTTGGCTTCTTTTTCGGTGGCAGGGTACGGCGTACATTCGTCAAATATCATCACGATATCTGAGCCGAGATCACGCTGCACTTCCATTGATTTCTCTGGCGACATCATAATTTGGTCACCATTTACAGGCGATTGGAACATTACGCCTTCTTCAGTGATTTTACGCATTGCGCCAAGGCTAAATACTTGGAAACCGCCTGAATCAGTAAGAATTGGGAAGTCCCAGTTCATAAAATCGTGTAAATCACCATGCTGTTTGATGATTTCAGTACCTGGACGCAACATTAAGTGAAATGTATTGCCTAAACAGATTTGCGCACCCGTTGCTTTAACTTCATCAGGTGTCATGCCTTTAACCGTGCCATAAGTGCCTACAGGCATAAACGCTGGTGTTTCTATTACACCTCGGTCAAAAATCAAGCGACCGCGGCGTGCTTTGCCATCGGTGCAGTCTAATTCAAATTTCATAATATCCTCTGTGTCGGAAAAACAGTCCAACAAGCTATAATTTAACCGCTCGATTCTACCCTTTTTACCACCCTATTACTATTAGCAGTGATAAATTCACTGTGCTTAGGAGTAAAATAAAAACCGATAACGCTGTAAATTATTTACGGGTCAAAAACATCGCATCGCCATAGCTAAAAAAGCGATACTGTTGTTCAATCGCAGTATTGTAAGCACCCATAATATTGTCTTGCCCTGCAAAGGCACTGACCAGCATAATTAGGGTTGATTCAGGTAAATGGAAGTTGGTGACCATGGCATCAACAACGTTAAATTGATAACCCGGAAAAATAAAGATATCGGTATCACCAAAGTAAGTATCCAACTTGCCGCCATGTATTTTTGCTGCCGACTCAAGTGAACGAACTGAAGTTGTACCTACCGCAATCACACGCCCGCCTTTGGCTTTAGTACTGGCAACCGCATCCACCACAGCTTGCGGCACTTCAATATATTCAGAGTGCATGATGTGCTCATCAACACTTTCTACCCTAACCGGCTGGAATGTACCTGCGCCAACATGCAAGGTAACAAAGGCCATTTGTACGCCTTTATTTTTAAGTGCAGCCATGAGTTTATCATCAAAATGAAGGCCTGCTGTTGGTGCTGCAACGGCGCCTGGCTTTTCGCCATATACTGTTTGGTATCGCTCTCGGTCCGCTTCATTATCTGGGCGATCAATGTAAGGAGGAAGCGGCATATGGCCAACATCATTTAAGATGTCGAGCACATTTTCACTGCGGTCAAACTCAAGCTCAAATAACGTATCGTGGCGTGCCACCATAATGGCTTTTGCTTTGCCCTCTAAAATGAGCACATTGCCCGGTTTTGGCGATTTACTAGCACGAATGTGCGCAAGTACCCGGTGCTCGTCTAATACACGCTCTACCAGCACCTCAACCTTACCGCCAGATTCTTTTTGACCAAACATACGCGCAGGTATTACTTTGGTGTTGTTAAAAACCAATAAGTCGTTTTCGTTAACCAGTTCGAGAATGTCACTAAATATTTTATGCTCAACAGTACCACTCGGCCCGTCTAAGCTCAATAAACGGCTACTGGTTCTGTCTGCTTTAGGAAAACGAGCAATTAATTCATCAGGTAAGTCAAAGCTAAAATCAGCTACGCGCATTGTTAGAATTCCACATCATTTAAAATCGCGCCAAGTGTATATCTATACTTAAACAACCACAAGGTACGTGCTCGATTCCACTATAATGGAATTGCTTTTTACACTTATTTAAGTAGAAGCAATTATTGCTAAAGACAGATTTAATTATGATCGATATATTTAAGGCATCTCTAAGATAAATACGCTTGTTCTTATGGCTAAATATCATTACTCTTACTGTTTTATGATCTGCATCTCTCGGAGTGGTACCTAAGTGGCAAAACAGCTTAAATTGCTAATATTAAATGCAAGTAATGATGAGCGCCAGACTATACGTGCCACGCTGGAGAGGCTTAGTGTGTTTGAGTTTATTGAAGCCTCAGACAGCCAAGATGCGTTAAAAATCTTAAAGAACCAAAGCGTAAATATAATCATAACCGGCTTAGATGTAGGTAAAATTGATGGCTGGCGGTTTTCACGTATGATCCGCTCTGGTTTGCTAAACACGCCGAAAAACACGCCTATTTTGCTAATTCCGCCCATTTATTGTGAGCGTATCGCTGAAACCACCGCGCGTAGCTATGGCATTGATGCGGTACTGCCTTTTGAGCGCCAAGATATATTGCCGCAAATACTAGCAAATGTGCTGTCGAGTCATTTAGAAAAAAGCAGTCGCTTAAACCTGTTGTTATTAGAACCCTTTACCAGCAGAGCAAACGACATGAGTGAACAATTAAAGCTTAACTTTGCAATTACTCATGTTACTAACGAAAAAGACGCGCTCAGTGCCTATAATCAGCAGCCGTTTGCTATCGTGCTACTTGATGCCACTGCAGCACACGCTGAGAGCTCAAATCAATTAGTCGAAAAGATCCTACAGCATAACCCTCAGCAAGCCATTGTTACTATTATTGATAAAAACGATGCCGATTACGCCGAGCAG
Organism: Pseudoalteromonas sp. SK18; assembly: GCF_001974855.1. Classification (GTDB taxonomy): domain Bacteria; phylum Pseudomonadota; class Gammaproteobacteria; order Enterobacterales; family Alteromonadaceae; genus Pseudoalteromonas. The sequence continues at coordinate 92,934 of NZ_MTQB01000009.1, forward strand.
TTATTACTTTCAGGCGTTACCGACTTTATTCGCGCCCCTTACGACCCCTCATTTTTAAATAAAGTCTGTGATCACGCAGCTCGTCGTGAAGACTTTATGGTCAGCTATGCTGAATTTGCTAATAAGGTACAGCAGCTAAGTATTAGTGAAGTAAAGTATCGCGACCTATTTTCAGCGCATCAACGTATTTTATTGCACCTAAACACAGTTGTACTTGAATTAGACCAACAAGGGAATATTCGCTTTATAAACCCTGCGTGGGAACCTCTGAGCGGCTTTGGAGTTAAGTCGACCTTACAACAACCACTCACTGCATTTTGTACCACAGAGTATCAACAGTCATTACAAGCGACGATTGATGATATTTTACAAGGTGGCGCAAACAAACAAAAAATAGAAGTTAAACTAAGCCAAAAAAATGGTAATTCAGTGTGGGTTGAATGTCGGCTTCAGTTAATAAAAAATAGCAGCAACAACGCTACCATTACCGCCACACTCGATAATATTCATGAGCGCAAGCAAGCAGAGCTGCAATTACGCCATTTGGCATTGCATGATACTTTAACTGGCCTACATAATCGTTATTACTTCGACCAACAGCTTAACTATATTTGCCAGAGCGAAAATACTCATACAAATATTGAACATGCCCTTATTTATATCGACCTTGATCACTTTAAAATAATCAACGACAGCAAAGGTCACCAACAAGGTGATATTGTTTTAAAAGAAGTGGCTCAGCTATTTATTGCCAATATTAGTAATGAGCATCTGATCTGCCGTGTTGGTGGGGATGAGTTTGCGGTGATACTTAAAAATACCAATTTATTGGATGCCCATTTAATCGCAGAAGGGATTTGTAGTGCCATTGAAGGCAACCAATTTAAATCTGAAGAGCAAATCTATTCAATTAGTTGCTCTATTGGTTTAACCCAAATTACTGCTGATAACTGCGATCCAAATGAATGCTTAAAGCAGTCAGATATTGCGTTATATATTGCTAAAAATTTAGGCCGTAACCTAGTACATTGCTATTCAAAACAAGATGGTGAAAACAATGCGCTGCAAACGGGTTTAGAGTGGGGTCATGGAGTACGCCAAGCTCTACAACAAGACAGTATAGAGCTTCATTACCAACCCATTTGGGATTTTAAAACCAATCAAGTTGCCTACTTTGAGGTACTGCTAAGGTTAAAACTCGATGGCGAGCTTATTTATCCAAATCAATTTATTCCCTCATTGGAAATGCTTAACGATACCTTTTTAATGGACCAATGTGTTATTCGTAACAGCATTGCGAGTGTTGCTGCACATCCAGAGCTTCTGCAGATTGCAATAAACTTATCGGCACAGTCATTTTTAGATGAGCGTTTATTGCCATTAATAGAGTCGACCCTTGAGAAGTATCAAGTATCTCCGGCGAAAATTATTTTTGAAATAACCGAGTCGGCCAGTATTAATAATTTAGCGGCGACGCGTAAAATGATTGAGCGGCTAAATAATTTAGGCTGCCACTTTTCAATTGATGACTTTGGCACCGGCTTCAGTACTTTTAATTACCTTAAACAATTACCAGCTCAACACGTAAAAATTGACGGCTCATTTGTTCGCGATATGCTTAATGACTCCATTGATTTAGCGCTAGTAAAGGCCATAAATGACATCAGTCGCTCACTAGATAAGCGCTCTGTAGCCGAATATGTTGAAACCGCAGAAGTGTTTTTTGCACTTAAAGAAATTGGTATCGACTACGGGCAAGGTTACTTTATTGCTCGCCCTGTACCTATTTACAAGGTATTGATTGAGTTAGAAAAAATAAAAAATAATCCTATTTTTTATCAAGACACCCTCACGTCACTATAAACATTAATAAACAAATTTAAGCAATTTATTACTTTCAAATTTGCCTATCTAACCTATACTTTGCTTATCGGCAGCACAATGTCATGAAAATTAAGTGATTACCTTGATTTTACATGACATCTTTATTTCTTATCGTCTAGATGTCTATACTTTTAAAGGTGGACATAGGGCATAAGGAGGATGTTTATGACGCAACTAATCACGTTATTATTGTTTATACACTTTGCTATTGCGCTTCAATGTTACAAATATGCTCAGATCAAGGGTTACCCTGTAAAAACCTTTACAGTGCTTGGGCTAGTCCCTTACTTTAATGTAGTTGTTTGGGTTTACTTACTATTTTTACCGCCGCTAGAAAGCTATCACGGCCAGCACAAGCAGCCACTTTAATTCCCCCGTGTTATTTAGCGTATTAATTAAAATACGCTTTTTTTTACCTATTTAAAATCAACACTGCACTGCTTTTTCAAAAAAACCTCTAATTGTTGGCTAAACAATTTAAAGTCACGAATGCGCCCCGTTGTTTTGCGCCACAATACACCAATATCACGATAGGCATCACCTTGCGATGGTGTAGCAAGCATATCTTTGTTCTCTAAAATACCCGCGTTAATTGCCATTTGCGGTAAAAACGTCACGCCAAGTTTATACTCAACCATACTCAATAAGGTATGAAGGCTAGCCGCCTCAAAGGGGTTTATACAACTAGAGCGGTTTAAATGACACGCACTAAGCGCATGCCCTGTCATACAGTGCTCTCGCTCAAGCAAGAATACACTGGCTTCTGGTAGTAAATTAAAGTCTTCAATACCTTTAGCTGGCATGTAATCTTTATGATGCACTAAGCTAAAGTGATCTTGTGCTAATACTTGGGTATGAAATTTATCGGTTTCGTAGGGCAGCGCTAATAATGCTAAATCAATTTGCCCATGTTCTAACTTGTCGAGAAGCTTGTCGCTGGTGTCTTCAATTAATACCAACTCTAAATCTACAAATGTTTGCTGACAAAAATGATATAAAGGCGCTGCGATAAAGCTGGCTATAGTAGGAATAACACCCACCGTTAATGTACCACTAAGCGGTGTTAAAAAGCTTTTAGTTAACTCTTTTAAACTAATTGTATCGTTGATTATTTTTCTTGAACGCTCAACCACCTCTTCACCAATGGTGGTAAACATTAGGCTGCGATTTTCTCGCTCTATAAGCTGACATCCTAAAGTTTCTTCTAGGTTTTGAATCGCGGTACTCAGCGTAGACTGACCGATAAAACAAGCACTGGCTGCTCGGCCAAAATGTTGATGTTGATGCACAGCTAATAAATACTGCAGCTGTTTAATACTAGGGAGATTGGTCATTTTTCTTTCCACAAATAAAAAGACCCCAACACCAAGGGCGTTGAGATCTTTTCAAGCTAAAAGTCTTTTAAGTACTTTTTATTAAACCCCAAAAGCGGTTCTTAGTACGTAGAAAATAACAATAGCAAGGGCAGCACCAACTGGCAATGTAATTACCCAAGAAACTACAATATTTCTTATTACACCCATGTTAAGTGCGGCAATACCACGTGCCATACCTACGCCCAACACAGCGCCCACTAGGGTTTGTGTGGTTGAGATAGGTAAGCCTGTGCCCGATGCAATAACAACCGTAGAGGCCGCGGCTAATTCAGCAGCAAAACCACGACTTGGTGTTAAATGGGTAATACCTTCACCAATGGTTTTAATTACTTTTTTACCTAAAATAGCAAGACCGGCAACAATACCTAAACCACCTAGTGGTAATATCCACCAAGCGATAGCCGCCTTTTTAGCAATTTCACCATTGTTTTCAACAATGTTTACAACAGCAGCTAGAGGTCCAATTGCGTTAGCAACGTCGTTAGAACCATGAGCAAATGCCATACAACAAGCAGTTAGCACCATAAGTACCGCAAACACTTTTTCTACATTGTTAAACTGCATTTCTCTATCCGCTTTAGGATCGATATTTAAACGAGAAATAGCAATTTTACCAATAACAGCAACTAGTACCGCTATACCAATAGAAATAGCAAAACCTTCAAATGTACCTAAATTAATACCAATGTGCTTTAAGCCTTTTTTAATGGTCACAAGTGCCATAATAAAGCCAGCTAAACCCATGTATATTGGTACAAAGCGCTTTGCATTTTTAAGTGGAGCATCGGTGTCAAAAATCAGCTTTTGCGCACTCATAAATATTAAGTACGCTATAAAACCAGATATCGCCGGCGTTACAATCCAGCTACCTACGATACCGGCAACCTTACCCCATTGAATAGCCTCTGTGCCTACTGCAACAAGAGCAAAACCAATGATAGCGCCAATGATTGAATGAGTCGTCGATACCGGCCAACCTAAAAACGAGGCCATTAATAACCAACTGCCAGCGGCGAATAAAGAGGCGATCATACCTAAAACCATCAGTTCAGGAATGTCAGCAAATGGGGTCGCATCAATAATCCCTTTACGAATTGTTGATGTTACTTCACCCCCTGCTAAATAAGCACCTGCGAATTCAAAAATCATCGCGATAAAAATCGCTTGTTTAATGGTAAGTGCTTTTGAACCCACCGATGTACCCATCGCATTGGCAACGTCGTTTGCGCCAATACCATAAGCCATAAAAAAGCCGACTGCTGCGGCAATTAAAATTAATACCGTGCCGTAAGATGCAATGATATCCATTGTGTAACCTTAATCTTTCGTGTTTGAACTGATTTTAAATTAACGAGCTAACATCAGCTCAAGACGTGATCCTACGCGCTCTGCAATATCTGCAAGCTCGCCAACCCATTCAATGATTTTGTATAAAAACATTACATCAACTGGGTTTAGCCCATCTTCTACTTTACGTAGTTGACGGCGTATTTTAATTTGCATTTCATCCGTGTCTTGTTCTATGGCATCCAATTCAACAAGCATTTTTTCAACCAGAGTTACTTCTCTGCCTTTAAAGCCTGTTTCTAACAATTCTTCTAATTCATTAATCGCTTTAGATGCTTGTTTAGTTGCATCTACACAACGAGTTACATATGCCAAAAAGTCTTCTTGAATCTCTTTTGGTATGATCATCTCACGACCAATTACGCGCCCAGCAATGTCTTTTGCTTTATTAGCAATTTTGTCTTGTTGGGTTACTAATTCGAGCAGATCTGTACGCTCTACCGGCATGAATAATCCACGCGGTAATTGTAGGCGTATGTTTCTTTTCATTTCATCGGCTTCACGCTCTAAGTTTCGAATAGTTAAACGTAGCTCTTCAGCTTGTTGCCATTCTTCTTTAAAAACGTGATTGAAAAAAGGTATCAAGGTTTTACTAGCTTGATGAACCTTTCGGATATGTTCTTCCATTGGTTTTATAGGAGATTTTGCAAATACTCCTAGAAACGCGTTTGTATGCATAACTGACCCTTAAATCAATTTAGTATGCTGATCAGCGTGAATTTTACAGCATTAAGCTCGATTGTGAACGCTTTTTATTGCTCAATGACCAGCAGACTAAAAGAAAAATGAATATTCATCCCTATAATTAAAAAGGATGATGGTTCAAAATTACAAAGACTTCTCTATATCTTCTTGAGATGTATGACGAATATCTTTTCCATTTACAAAATAGATAATATATTCAGCGATGTTTTGACAGCGATCACCGATGCGCTCTAATGAGCGAACAGACCATACTAAATCCATAATTTTTGGAATTGAGCGCGGATCTTCCATCATGTAAGTCATTATTTGACGGGTGATTGCTTCATATTCCCTATCCACTTTGGCATCCTCTTTATGCACTTCAAATGCACGTTGCACATCCATACGTGCAAATGCATCTAAAACGTCATGCAACATTTTAGATACTTGGCGTCCCATATTTTCGATATTTACTAATAAATCTTGTTGATCCTTAGTAAATGAGTCTAGTGCAACTTTAGCAATTCGCTTAGCTTCATCACCAATTCGCTCTAAATCGGCAATGGTTTTTGCAATTGCCACCACTAAACGCAGGTCGCTAGCCGCGGGCTGACGACGCGCGATAATGCGAGTACAGTCTTCATCAATACTGACTTCCATTGCATTAACTTTATAATCATTCTCACGCACTTTTTGTGCTAGTACCGCATCGTTTTGACTTACCGCGTCAAGGGCACTATTTAGTTGCTGCTCAACCAGTCCACCCATGCTTAGCACATGGTTACGGACATCTTCTAGTTCTTGATTAAAACGACCAGAAATATGTTTATTAATGTTGTGTTCCATAATGACCTTCTTTAATAATTTATTGCTTTCGCGTTTTAATCCGACTAGCCGTAGCGACCGGTAATATAATCTTCCGTTTTTTTCTTTGTAGGCGTTGTAAACAAGGTATTGGTATCTGAATACTCAATCAGCTCCCCCATATACATAAACGCTGTTTGATCAGAAACACGAGCTGCTTGTTGCATGTTGTGAGTAACAATAACCACAGTAAATTTGTTCTTTAAATCATTAATTAGTTCTTCGATTACTAACGTTGAAATCGGATCCAGTGCTGATGTTGGCTCATCAAGCAGTAATACCTCCGGCTCAATCGCAATAGAGCGAGCAATCACTAAACGTTGCTGCTGACCGCCCGATAAACCAAATGCGCTATCGTGAAGTCTATCTTTTACTTCATCCCAAAGAGCTGCACCGCGAAGCGATTGCTCGACCACTTCATCAAGCTTACGCTTTTCTTTAATGCCTTGCAGGCGAAGACCATATACCACATTCTCATAAATTGATTTTGGAAATGGGTTTGGGCGCTGGAACACCATGCCAACATTACGGCGAAGCGCTGCAACATCAACGCTTTTATCGTAAATATTTTGCCCATGCAGCATGATTTCGCCTTCAATACGACAAATATCTACCAAGTCGTTCATGCGGTTAATACAACGTAATAAGGTTGATTTACCACAACCCGACGGGCCGATAAATGCCGTTACTTGGCCTTTAGGAATATTCATATTTACTTTACTCAGTGCTTGTTTATCACCGTAGTAAAGGTCGAGATCTTTAATTTCTAGCGCTTTTTGTTCGTCTGTTAAATTATTTAAATCTAACTTCAAGCTTGGCTTTGCTTGGTTTACTTTTGGAGCGACTGTAATCATGTTTGTTACCTATACTAAATTAATGCTCAAGCGATCTGAATTTTTCACGTAAATGGTTACGTATACCAATGGCGGTGATGTTAAGGGTAATAATAACCGACACTAACAAAAAGGCCGTTGCATATACCAGCGGACGCGCCGCTTCAACGTTCGGGCTTTGAAAGCCAACATCGTAAATATGAAAACCTAAGTGCATGAATTTTCTGTCTAAATGTATATATGGGAAGTTACCATCAAGCGGCAGCGTTGGCGCCATTTTTACCACACCCACCAGCATAAGTGGTGCAACCTCACCCGCTGCACGAGCAACCGCTAAAATTAAACCCGTCATAATTGCAGGACTGGCCATAGGAATTATGATTCGCCATAGCGTTTCTACCTTAGTCGCGCCCAGTGCTAGCGAACCATCACGGACCGTGCTTGGAATACGAGATAAACCTTCTTCGGTAGACACTATCACTACTGGCAACGTTAATATCGCCAAGGTAAGTGCTGACCATAAAACACCTGGGGTACCAAACACAGGGGTAGGCGATGACTCTGGATAAAATAATTGGTCAACACTACCACCAACCATATAAACAAAGAAACCTAAGCCAAATACACCGTATACAATAGACGGAACACCCGCCAAGTTAATAACCGCAATACGGATCATTTTAGTAATTGCATTTTTGGCTGCATATTCATGTAAGTAAATAGCAGCAACCACGCCAAATGGCGTTACAATCACAGCCATTAACATCACCATAAATACCGTACCAAAAATAGCAGGAAATACGCCGCCTTCGGTATTAGCTTCACGTGGGTCATCTGCAACAAACTTACCTAACTGCACAAAGTAATGACCTAGTTTAGCAAAAAAGCCCATATCGTTTGGAAACCATACATCCAACACTTGATAAAGCGGGATAGTAACAACCTCACCACGCATATCTTTTACGGTTACTTGATCACGTTTAGCTTGTTTACGCAGTGCGAATAGCTCTTTTTCTAATTCACCATATTGTGCACGTAAATCAGCACGCGCTTGAGCAAGCTCAGCAACACGCTCGTCAGTTAGCTCGTTATCAAGCAAGTAGGCTTTTTCTTGTAAACGTAAACGCTCTAGCTCATAGTTTATATGTCCTATGTCGCCATTTTGTAAATCAAGCGCTTCGTCATTTAAGTCGACTGCACGCTCTACAAGGTCATGTAAGGTTTCTACTTTATCTGCTGTTACCGTCTGACCGTCTTTAATGACGCTTTCTACATACCCGTAAAAATTACCGTTTTTACTGCGCTCGAATACCGCGAGTGCTTTGGGTGCTGAACTTTGTTTAATATCGGTTTCGAGTATCCAGCGAAAATCTAAATCAACATACTCACGGTTACCTGTTTTAATTAGTAAACGCTCAACCTCATCTTTTTCAAATTTAGAAACATCAATACCGGTTGCCGCTAAACGCGACTTAGGTACCAATTCACGGTCATAAATTTCACCAATAACGGTTTGCTTCGCAATTGAGCCTTCAAGCTCATACTGCATAACTTGAGATGGCCAAAAAAAGCTTAACCCCTTCCATGCAATCATGGCGAGTAAACCAATTACTGAAATTAAACTGATGCTGACAGCACCACCGGTCATCCAAATCCAAGGAGAACCAGACCTAAACCACTGCTTTACCATGTCGTGTTTCTCCACTTACATTGAGCTGTATTTTTCACGCAGCTGCTGACGAACAAACTCAGCAACGGTGTTGAAAATAAAGGTGAATATGAATAATACAAAGGCGGCTAAGAATAGAATTCGGTAATGCGAACTTCCTACTTCCGACTCTGGCATTTCGACGGCGATATTAGCGGCTAAAGTACGCATGCCTTGGAAAATACTCCAATCCATAATCGGGGTATTACCGGTAGCCATAAGTACAATCATAGTTTCGCCTACGGCACGGCCTAATCCCATCATTACCGCAGAGAAAATACCTGGGCTGGCCGTTAGTAACACCACGCGAATTAGCGTTTGCCACTGCGTTGCACCTAACGCTAACGAGCCATTTGATAAATGCTTAGGCACACTAAATACCGCATCTTCGGCAATTGAGAAAATAGTGGGAATAACCGCAAAGCCCATCGCAATACCTACTACTAATGAATTACGCTGATCGAAGGTCATGCCTAATTCATTGGTTAGGTATTGACGCACATTGCCATCAAACATCCATAGTTCGATACTTTCGCTCATCGCAAACGACAACCAACCAATAAATAACACCACAGGTATTAGTAAAATTGAATGTGAACCTTCAGGAATTTTATGGCGAATAACCGCAGGTAATTTAGTCCAGCCTAACGCCGTTGCTAAAATACCTAATGGCAGTAACACCAGTAAACCAACAATAGCCGGCAAGTGCTCTTCAATTAAAGGCGCTAACCACAAGCCAGCTAAAAAGCCTAGAATAACCGTTGGTAGAGCTTCCATTATTTCAACCGTCGGCTTAACCACGCGACGCAATTCGCTCGACATAAAATAAGCAGTATAAATAGCGGCTGATATAGCAATAGGTACTGCAAATAACATCGCATAAAGCGCTGCTTTTAAAGTACCAAATGAAATAGGTACTAGTGAAAATTTCGATTCAAAATCATCACTGGCAGAAGTAGATTGCCAAATATAGCCGGGTTCAGGGTAGCCTTCGTACCACACTTCTTGCCAAAGCGCTGACCACGTTACTTCTGGGTGCTCGTTATGAATTTCTAAAACCGTTAGCTTATTATCAGCTAAAATTAGCGCCGCATTTGAACGCGGAGCAATAGCAAATTGTTCAATTGCACCGTCACTGACTTTACCTTGCCATAACTTTGCTTCGCTGGTTGTGTAATAAAGCCCTAATTCACCATTTTGACCGGTTGTAAAAAAGGTGCGACGGTAAAACTCGGTAAAAATATTCAGCTTACTTTGCTTAGTCGTTTCAAATGAACGGATTTTTTGAAACTCACGTCCTGAATCTGTATTGATTTCAAACCACTGCGATATTTCACCATTATCATTGGCCAACATCAGTGAGTTTGCACCCGCCAATAATTGCGATGACACTATATTGGCGTTTTCTTCATTGGCAGATAATAATTGAATTTGCTCAACTTCACTTGGGTAGCGAGTATCGAATACGTAAATTTGATTAGCAGAACGAACAAAGGTGCGGGTGGTATCTGGCGACATTAATAGCTCATCTACGCGACCATCAACGTTAAGTTCAGTGCGTTCCACTTGCCATTCAACTTCACCAGTGAACATGTTTTCTTCGGCTACAAAGCTACTAAATACCACTCGTTTATCGGCGGTAAGTGCCACCACGGCTGTTTTGTCTTCATAATGGCTAAAGGCAAAACGCTTAATAGCGGCACCTTGCTCATCAACTTCGAGTGCCATTTCCCCCAGAGGATAACCTAAACGCGGGGTTAATTTACGTTCATTATTAGGGAAGGTAACTAAAAACTTAGGCGCGACAATAGTCACTGTGCCGTTTTCTAAGCCATACGCATAATGCCCTTGAAAAGGAGCACTATTTGCAAAACTAGTTACCTGCGCGGGTAAAGTGGCATTAAGTGTTTTTAGTTTTTTACCAAACTGTGCTTTATCAACACTATAGAAGTTAACTTGACCTTGATTATCAAGTAAGTAAGCAACCTCAGTTTGCTCTTCAACACCAAGCCCTACTATTTGCTCAGTATTAGCAACATTAAAGCTAGCGCGCTTTTCAACTTTGGCTGACTCAAAAATAGGCTGCACTACATAAAGAAGGTAAAAAAAGATTAATAGCAGTGCTATTAATACCATTATACCGCCAGCGGTTATGCCAAACTTAGCAAACCGGTCTTTAAATAGACGGCTTCGATCCGTATTAAAAGTCGGTTTATTCGGATTTGAAGTCATCAAAACACCCTTATATCTTAACGTTGGGCGCATTATATTTCATCAAAGTGACAGTAATGTTACAGTCGTAATAATTCTTTACTTATACAGAGTCTGTTCATCTTTGCAGATTAAATTTTCAGCTTTATGAGCGGATTTTAGGCTAAGTTGCGATTTTAAATAATATTAAAGTATTGTTTGTAGTAGTAATTGTATTTATTTATGCGTTATTTATGAACTAAATCAATTATTAATTGGACAAACTATTTATCCAAGACAATACTCAATGGGCATCTAATATAACAACAATAAAGTAACCTCTTAAGCTGTAACAATCCTTTTGTGGTTAGCTTTTACATACATTTAGAATCACATACATTAGATCGCATCACTTAATGCCTATGCATTTATTTTTTTCATTTGGGCTTAAAAAAGAGAACTATTATGAAGCAGTTGGTAATAACTATTTTAGGGGAAGATCGCCCCGGTTTAGTAGAAAGTATTTCATCGGTTATATTGGAAAACCACGGCAATTGGTTAAGCAGTAATTTAAGTCACTTACTCGGTCACTTTGCAGGCATCATTCAAGTTGAAGTAGCTGAAGAGCATTTACAGACATTTCAAGATGCGCTTAACGGGCTTCCTAAGTTAGATGTTCGTATTGAAAAGGGTAACATTGAAATTGAGCCTGTAGAGCTGGAGCAACTTAATTTTGTGATTACCGGTAATGATCGCCCAGGTATAGTGCAAGAGCTGGCAAGTGTTATTCGCCATAAAGGCGCGAATATTACAAACTTAAATTCTAGGCAGCAAAGTGCGCCAAACTGGGGAGTGCCTATATTTAGTGCCGTTGCCACCGTGAGCTTACCTAACGGACTGAATAAAGAAGAGGTTATTAACGCACTTGAATCAATTACTAGCGACTTAGTGGTTGATATAGAACAAAGTTAAATTTGCTTTAAAATTCAAAACACAAAAAAGGCGCTAACTATAGCGCCCTTTTTATGAGTAACTCTTAAAGCTACATATCAGCATGACGATTAATACTTTGCATCATTTGCTTCAAACCTTGCTCTTCTAATTCATGAAGCTGATTTAACTTTTCTTGCGCCTCGGGCGATTGAGCCTTATCCGATAAGTAACTATAAACATCCAGCACTTTTTGATGCTGCGTAGATAAGTATTCTTGAATCGCTTGTGCATTAAGATCTTGGTCTCGGTCTAAATCAGTAAATTGAACAATCTCGTTATTTTCTAAAAAGTATTCATAACAGTAGGTGTTTAAGGTATTAATTTCGCTGATTGCCTTGAATCCAATTAAATCCTCTGCGAGCTTTTTTTCATAATCAACACAATAATCAGCCAGCGCCACATTTCGCTCACCCATTAACTCCCTAACACTAAAGAAATTAGCCGCCATTTGTGTATGAAATTGAACGGTCCAATCGAACACTTCTTGAATTGTTTTTACTTGCATGTGCGTTCCTTACTTTTTAACCCTAATGATTAAATAGATGCGTGAATCATGCCAATAAAAAACACAATAAAATCAGTAGATAAAGAAAAGGTTGCCTAACTTGTACTGATATTTTCAGTACAAGTTACACAACCAATGTAAATATTATAGGTTTCGCTTTCGCCACAATAAATACACCGCAGGCAACACCAGCAGTGTTAAAATAATAGCACTGAACATACCACCGACCATAGGTGCCGCTATACGGCTCATTACTTCACTCCCGGTGCCGGTGCCATATAATACAGGTAATAGGCCAATTACTATGGTTGCTACCGTCATCATTACCGGGCGAACACGTAAACCGGCGCCTTCTAATATGGCATGCTTAAGCTGCTCAATACTCAAGCTTTTGCCCACTTGAGAAGCGGCCTCTATCTGCGCTTTATAAGCTTGGTTTAAATACACCAACATAATAACGCCAATTTCAACAGCTACCCCTGCAAGGGCAATAAAGCCGACCCCCACAGCAACAGAGAAGTTAAAGCCTTCTAAGTACATTAGCCAAATGCCACCTATCATTGCTAGTGGTAAAGTCGCCATAATGATAAATACCTCGATGAAGCTTCTAAAGTTAAGATAAAGCAGCACTACAATAATGGCTAAGGTTAACGGCAACACATAACTCAGTTTAGCTTTAGCGCGCTCCATGTATTCGTATTGCCCAGCCCAAGTTATAGAGTATCCAGCAGGTAAAATAAGCTGCTCATTCAATAATTGTTGAGCATTTGCTACATAGCTACCAATATCAGTATCTTTAATATCAATAAAGCTCCAACCATTTAAACGGGCATTTTCACTTTTTATGCCAGGCGGACCATCACTAATAAATACATCCGCCACATCAGCAAGTGCAATTCGTTGCCCCGTTGGAGTAACTATAGGTAAAAGCATCAGTTCTTCAGGGGAGTCACGGTACGCTTGCGGATAACGAATATTAACCGGGTAGCGCTCTTGACCCTCAACCGTTTCAGTCACGTTCATGCCACCAATAGCGGTTGCGACTACTTGTTGCACATCAGCAATATTTAAACTGTAGCGCGCTGCTTTTTCACGGTTAATATCTACCTTGATATAACGCCCACCCGCTACACGCTCTGAGTAAACAGACGCCGTACCGGGAAGATCTTTAAGTAATATCTCTATTTGTTGACCTATTTTTTGAATCTCATTCAAATTTGGCCCCGCTACTTTTATACCCACAGGAGTTTTAATCCCTGTAGCCAGCATATCTATCCGCGTTTTAATTGGCATTACCCAAGCGTTAGTCAGCCCAGGAAAGTTAACTAAAGCATCCAGCTCTTGTTTGAGTTTTTCAGTGGTCATGCCTTCGCGCCACTGATCTTTAGGCTTAAACTGTATGAAGGTTTCAATCATGGTCAGTGGTGCCGGATCGGTTGCCGTTTCCGCTCGTCCAATTTTACCAAATACGGTTTTTACCTCGGGCACAGTGGCAATCAGCTTATCGGTTTGCTGTAATAGCTCGCGCGCTTTACCAATAGAAATCCCAGGGTAAGTGGTTGGCATATACATTAAATCCCCCTCATCAAGAGGTGGAATAAACTCACTGCCTATTTTATTTACCGGATAAAAGCCCACTAAAGTAATAATCAGTGCCACCAACAAGGTGCTTTTGGGGAATTTTAAGACTGTGTTTAACAGTGGCTTATAACTATTTACCAGTAAACGGTTAACTGGGTTTTTATTTTCAGATATCACCTTACCGCGAATAAAGTACCCCATCAGTACGGGTACTAAGGTAATTGCTAAGCCGGCAGAGGCCGCCATTGCATAGGTTTTTGTGTAAGCCAATGGCGCAAACATTCGCCCTTCTTGAGCTTCTAAAATAAATACCGGCATAAAGCTAACTGTAATTATTAATAAGCTAAAAAATAATGCAGGCCCTACTTCACTGGCAGAATCAATCACCACTTGCCAACGATTTTCATCGGTCAGCGGTTTTTTCTCCATGTGTTTGTGCATGTTTTCAATCATCACAATCGCACCATCGGTCATGGCACCTATCGCTATAGCAATCCCGCCTAATGACATGATATTGGCGTTAATCCCCTGCCAATGCATAATAATAAAAGCGGTGAGTATGCCTAACGGTAAGGTAATAATAGCCACCAGCGATGAGCGTACATGGAATAAAAACACCACACACACTAAAGCCACTACAATCAGCTCTTCCATCAATTTAGAGGTGAGGTTATCAACTGCGTCTTTTATTAAGTGAGAGCGATCGTACACAGATACAATTTCAACCCCCTCTGGTAGCCCTTTTTTAAGAGACTCCAATTTAGCTTTAACCAGCTCTATGGTTTTTTGCGCGTTTTCACCAAAGCGCATAACCACTACGCCACCAGCCACTTCGCCTTCGCCATTAAGCTCGGCAACACCACGGCGCATTTGAGGACCTAAACGCACATTAGCAACATCACGTAACTGTAGTGCAGTACCGTTAGCGTTTATACCTAAAGGAATAGCCTCTAAATCAGCGACACTTTTTACGTAGCCAGTACTGGTTACCATGTATTCGGCTTCTGCCATTTCAACTACCGACGCACCCATTTCTTGATTGCCTTGCTTAATGGCAGTTTGAATAAGGCTTAGCGGAATACCATAAGCACGAAGCTTATCGGGCTGAACGTTTACTTGGTATTGTTTGACCATGCCGCCTACCGATGCCACTTCGGATACACCGGGTACAGTTTGCAGTTCAAATTTTAAAAACCAATCTTGTAAACTACGTAGTTGGCTTATGTCATGCTTACCGGTGGTATCAGTGAGTGCATATAAATATACCCAGCCAACGCCGGTGGCATCCGGGCCTAGCTCTGCAATTGCCGTACTAGGTAAGCGCGCAGATACTTGGCTTAAATACTCTTGAACACGGCTTCGCGCCCAATATAAATCGGTGTCTTCATCAAAAATAACGTATACGTAGGAGTCACCAAAAAACGAAAAGCCTCGCACTGTTTGCGCGCCAGGTACCGATAACATTGCCGTGGTGATTGGAAATGTAACCTGATCCTGTACTACTTGCGGTGCTTGCCCAGGATAAGAGGTTTTAACAATAACCTGTACATCAGATAAATCGGGTAAGGCATCTACTGGGGTGTTTTTTACAGCATACAAGCCGCCACCAATCAATATAGCGGTCAGTAACAGTACAAAAAAACGATTAACAACAGACCAGCGAATAATTGCAGTAATCATAACCACTCCTACTCGTGCTGACTATGCATAGCATGCACAGAAGTCATTGTATGGATCACAAACTCACCTTGCTCAATACTAAAGGTAAATGTAACTTCATCATTTAGCTTAAACGCCTCAATCGTTACATTTTTTGCTAACACAAAGTCCATAGTTGCAGGTCCACGCCCCCACTTTTCAATTGCCTCACGGCTGATATTCACAACTCGATTGTTAGCATCAATACTGTTAATCACTCCATTCACAGTTGCCATGCTTGGGTTGGTATCACTCATTTGCATATTGCCATGCGAGACTGCTTGCATACGCTTAAAGTCAGAGTTTTTACTCGATTCTGAATCAATTAAAAACTGTGCTGAAGTAACCACTTCATCGTCTGCCATAACACCTGATAAAATTTCGGTATTAGCAGCATCACTTCGCCCTAAAGTTACCTCGACCGATTTAAAACGACCTTCCCCTAGTGCAACTACAACACGGTTTTGGCTACCAGTGCGGATAACCGCTTCTTTAGGCACAACTAACTGTTTTTCAGCTACTTGACTATGAATACTGACTTGAGCAAACATATTAGGCTTTAACTGATGACCTTGGTTATCAAAGCGCAAGCGTACTCTTAAAGTACGGTTTTTAGCATCTAAGGTAGGGTAAATATAATCCACTTGCCCTTGCCAACGTTGGCCACTTAAATAATCGAGCGTCATGGTTACCGGCAGGCCAACACGAATGAGTTCTGCTTGGCGCTCAAATACCTCAGCCTCAACCCATACTTCATCAAGTTGAGCAATACTCATCATTGAGGTGTCAGGTTTAACATAAAAACCTTCACGAATATTAAGTTCATCAACAACGCCACCTTGGCGGGCATAAAACGTTATGTTTTGTAGCACTTGTTGGCTTTTTTGCAGGCGTGAAATGAAGCCATCAGATACATTGAGCGATTTTAATCGGGCTTTAGCGGCACGAATTAACACCTGATTATTACGCTTTAACGCTAACACAAACTCTTCTTGTGCATTCACTAACTGTGGTGAATATAAGGTATAAAGTGGCTCATCTTGTTTAACCTGATCGCCCGCGGCTTTAACGTATAAGGTTTCGACCCATCCCTCTACTCGCGGATGAATATGAATTAGCTGGTCTTGGTTGTATTGCACATAACCTACCGTGTTAACCTCATTTTCAAGTGCAGCAAACGCCACAGGCGCGGTACGCACACCTAAATTATTAATCACTGTGGGTGAAATTTTAATACTGCCTGGCCCTTCATTGGCCCCACTGTCTGACTCTTCGTAAACAGGCACTAAATCCATGCCCATGGGCGATAGACCAGGTTCGTCACGGCGATAATTACTATCCATAGGTGCCACCCAATAAAGCGGCTCTTTTTTGCTACTGGCTTTACTATCAGTTGGCATAGAGTGCTCACTAGGTAAGCTTAATAAAACCCCCGCAGTTAATGCCGCACTGCATATAGCTACCAGTGATAATTTTAAATTAGTATTCATAGCTCGGCTCCTGCTGTGGTGTATTTTTTAAGCTGGTATCATCAGCACTGGCGTAATAATTTAACCTCGCAATAATAATCTTTTGATCAACATGAATGTTTAGTGCGTCTATCTTGGCATTTAATTCACTAATACGCGCTTGCATCACATCTGAGAAATTACCATCATCGCGGGTATAGGCATTCAGGGTCGCTTGAGCTTGCTCAGCCATTTGCGGCAGTAGCTTGGTTTGATAAAGCTCAGCACGCTGATGAAGCCGTGCTAACTGACTAACTTCCTTAAAATACATTCCTTGTAGCTTTTTAAGGGCAATTAATTTTTGTGTTTTAGCTTCTTCGCTATCGGCAATGGCAGCATTTACAAGTTGATCTTGGCGGTTATCGGTAAACAGCGGTAAATCAATACTTATACCCACAGAGAAAAGGTCTGCTCGAGAGCCACCCATTGGCATATCATCGCGGTAACCGTAGCCCATATTAACGCCAATTTGCGGTTTATAGCCTTGCTCAGCCACACTTATTTGAGTTTGCTTTGCCACTATTGCATTATCCATTGCCATAATCGCAGGGTGCTTTAATAGCATGGCCATTAGTTGTTGATACTCTAACTCGGTGTAGTTTTTTAATGCTGCAAGCTGTGAAAAGTCATCACTGACAGGCTGGCTAAGCATATCGATAGGCAACCATTGTGTTAGCCGCTTTTTAGCACCTTGTAGCTGTTGCTCCAGTTGCATTAATTTATCTTCAAGGCGGGTTAACTCTAATTGCGCTCGAATAATATCTTGCTGGCGTGTTTTACCCACCGAGCTTACATAGCTTGATTCTGTAATATCAATGAGCTGGGTAAACAAGGCTTTATCTTGCTCAATTAGTGCAATACTTCGCTGCGCTCTATAAGCATTAAGCCATGACTCAGTAACTATGGTTTTTACTTGCGCAAGTCTGTCTTTACGTAGCCAAGGCTCTGCCGCAGCTGACTGAGACAGTGCCTTTTGTTGTAGTACAAGGCTATCGCCCCGACTCAGCGATTGGCTAACTCCCACCTTAAATTGGGTCATATTTTCTTGTTCAAAAGCAAAACCATTGGTTGGTAAGTTCATTAACCCTAAAGTAAGCACTGGATCGGGTAAAGTTCCCGCGGCAATACTTTTTGCTTCAATTGATGCTTGTTTTTGCTTACTGGCTTTAAGCCAAGGCTCATGGTTTAAGGCATAGTTTATTGCCTCATTTAAACCTAGTTCAGCACTGTGTACAGAGACACTAATACTCAACAAGCTGCTCACAAAAACGGCTTTTAATACTGCGAAGTGATTCATCACTTGCTCCACTTAAATTTAAAAATAACGAATGAAAACGATTAAATTTATAAGCAGATAGATGACAAAAAGCTAAATAACTAGATTTTAAATACACCTATCCTGTGATTATGCAGGCATAGGAGGACGATAAAGAGAACGTGCAAAGTTAGGTTGATGCTGCATTACAGCATGTTGCACTTTTTCAGAGGGTAATTTGGAGGCTATAAATAGTGAGTTTACATGCAAGACTGAATGCGAACTACAAGCACTCATAGGACAACTGCAATCTTGGGTT
Organism: Pseudoalteromonas sp. SK18; assembly: GCF_001974855.1. GTDB lineage: Bacteria > Pseudomonadota > Gammaproteobacteria > Enterobacterales > Alteromonadaceae > Pseudoalteromonas. The sequence continues at coordinate 111,679 of NZ_MTQB01000009.1, forward strand.
AACGTGCCTTGCTCACTGCAGCAATCCATAGACATGGTTGTTGTATCAGCGTCGTTGCTCATTGCCATATCGCTATGCTGCATAGATGCATGGGTTGCCATGTTCATATGCGGCATATCACATACCATAGATACAGACGCAACGGCTTGACCCACAAAAGTGAGTAACAAAGTTAGCGTGAGTAAAATACAGTAAATACGTTGCAATGAATTAACCTAAAATAAATAGACATTTAAAGTTTATGGTAACTACGTTTAAAACTCAATAATTAACTGGTTTTTACCACTGGCTTTATCAAACTACTGGCCGCAATGGCGAATAGACAATAGCCGGTAAAATACCAAAAACCAGTACCAAACTCAGCATGCATATTAAGTAAGTCTTCTGAGTTCGCGTTTGCATTACCAGCCATGTAAGCCACGATTAATGCAATAACAAACACATCCACCATACTCCATTTACTTAAAGCGATAATCACCTTACCAAGCTTGTGTTTAAATGAAGTCTCCTTTAATACACAATACAACAATTGAAGCAGCAGCTTAATTGTTGGGATCACCATTGAAAAAAACGCTACTAATATCGCCACTAAGTAGTTTTTGTTATCGGCTAGTTCGTTAACGGTGCCCCAAATACTGCGTGTTTTTTGATAAGCGCTGATCTCGCCTTCAAGTTTGTCTAATCCCAACATACTCGAGATCATCATTAGCATATTACGGGTGTTTTGATTTCCTTCATCTGCCAGCATTTCAATACCGGCTTGCGCTAGTTTAGATTTATCAATTTTGCCTTCCATACTCAACACAGGTTGAGTCACCCCAGGGATTAATAAAGCTAAGGCGATTAAAATAGTGGTGATAGGTAAAAATAAACGCATGCTGTTGTACTAAATAAAATCAATATGTGCCAATCATACCCAAACGTTATACGTTAGTCTTGCTCAATAATAGTGGCCAATAGTTCATCCGCATACTGGCGTGCATCCAACATGGCGCTAAATACGGTCTCAATATTCGAGGCTGGGCGAATAGTCTCTAACAACTTTGTAGCTAATTGCCAGTTATCTTCCTCTACCGCTTTGACTAAATGCAATGAGTTACCCATCATGCCTTCAAAACTTAATAATGCACCAGATAACTCAGCTCCTAAACTAAACTCTTTAGCAATAGCTTCCAGCTCCATATCTAAAATAGCATCAAGTACCGACATTAAGCCGACTAAATAACCTTGTTCTGCAATGACTTTTCCGCCAGGCTCTAAAATTATTTGCATAAACTGCGCTCGACATAAGCCTAAACGAGTAAGTTCACTGGGCTTATCTGAGCCAAGCTCACTAAGCGCTAAAACCCGTACAAACTTTCTAATAGAGTCTTCCCCTAAATACACAACCGCTTGAGGAATAGACGTAATCACTAGATTTTTATTAGCTGAGCGAGCATTTACTAATTTAAGAACACGTGCAGTTAAACCCACATCTTTAGAAATACGTTGATTAATTTCATTAAAATCTAAGTCTGTGCGTGATGTGCAACGCAGTAAATCTAAAACTGCCATTTTTAAGGGTTCAATATTGCTGTAACTGAGCATTTCTGGATGTGCAAAAAAGAACCCTTGAAAATAATCGCATCCAGCCTCTTTCAGTTGCCTGAACTCTTCATAAGTTTCAATTCGCTCTACCACTATTTTAATATTAGGAAAGTTGCGTTTGAGTTTTTTCAGCAGCATGCTGGTTTTTATTACCGGTTCTTCAACTTCAAGCTTTATAAAATCTACCAAACCGAGCAAAGGTTGCCATTTTTCGTGTGCGTCGTAATCATCTAACGCAAATACATACCCTTCCTTCTTTAACTCGGTTACTCGTTGAGCAACCAGCTCTATATTTTCAGTGCGCTCAACAATTTCAATTACGGTATTTTCTGGCTGCAATAATTTAGGTAAATCCTCTAAAAGCCCCTCACTCGATAAATTAATAAACGCAGTTTTATTGAGCGTTAGCTTTTCAATACCAACCAACATTAGCGCATTAAAAAAAAGTCGTCCTGTAGCTTGCCCGTCAGTTGTTCCTACAGGAAAAGCATTATTAACTGAATCGCGATAGAGCAACTCATAAGCAAAAATGCTTTTATCACCGTCAAAAATTGGTTGCCTAGCAATATATTGAGTGACCAAAATAGATGAATTTTTTACGTCTGAAATATTTGGCATTAACCTTCCTGCTTAACAATGATGTCATCATTATTTTTATTATTTAATCAGTATAGTGAAACTTTAAATACTTGCAGTAATTTTAATTAGATTAAAAAACAAGCAGGTAAGTTTAAATTTATACACTTAAAACCAGCAGATTAGTATCCTTATTTTTTATAAGGTTTTATTGCTTGTCGCCGCCCTGAGCATACCCAAAACCTGTGCTTATAAGGTATAATATAGGCACTATTTACTTATAAACTCACAAGAGCCACCAAAAATGAGCATTGAACAAGCCTTAATAGAGCGTAGCAGTAACCAATGTGAACTCTGCGCAGCAACCAACAACTTAACTGTTTACGAAGTCCCTCCTGTTACAGAAGCTCATTCGGATAAATGCATTTACACCTGTCAAACATGTAAAGATCAAATAGAGGGAAATAGCGATTTAACCCCAACCCATTGGCATTGCTTAAATGACAGTATGTGGAGTCAAACACCGGCGGTACAAGTTGTGGCTTATCGCATGCTGACTCAGTTAGCAGCTGATAACGGCTGGGCACAAGACGCACTTGATATGATTTACCTTGAAGAAGATACATTAACATGGGCGCAGCAAGCACTTGCTGAAGATGATGATATTAAACACATTGATAGCAATGGTGTGGTACTACAAGCTGGCGACACCGTCACGTTAATAAAAGATTTAGATGTGAAAGGTAGTAGCTTAACAGCAAAACGCGGTACTGCCGTTCGCAATATTGGCTTAACCAGCAACCCTGAACATATTGAAGGGCGTGTTGATGGACAGCGTATTGTAATTTTAACTAAATACGTAAAAAAATAAGTAACGAATCAAGGCGCGTAGCGCCTTTTTTTATATCTCAACTTTCTTTATTTGCTGTATTTGCTAGTTAAGCAATGATTAAGCAATTCAACCGTATGCTAACGACCATATACCATATTCCATTAAGGAACTACTATGTTCTCATCTAAGCCAAATTCAATGTTAAAGTCGATTGCAGGCCTGTGTTTTATATCAAGTGGCGCACTTATGCTGAGCGCATGTAACGACGATACCGCACAGCAAACTAGCGCTGTGGCGCAAACAACAGCGACCTTACCGGTGCAAGTTAGTTACTTAGATCGCAGTCTATTAGCGCCTAATTCACAGCTAACCGTTACCTTGGTTGATGTGTCAAAAATGGATGTGGCAGCAACCGTAATTTCTGAGCAGGTGATTGATTTAGTGGGCGCACCGCCTTACCAAGTAGAGCTTGAGTACAACCGTGAAAAAATTGACCAAACTCACCGCTACAGCGTGCGTGCAACCATTAATAATCAAGGGAAATTAATTTACACCAGTACAACCAGTAACTCGCCTTTTGCTGATACTAGCTCATCTGAACCTTTAGAGATTATTGTTTCAAAAGTAGCGCCAAAGCCAGACGTTGATTTAGTAAATACCTACTTCAAAGCAGTTTCAATCGACGGCAACCCCGTTGTAGTGAATACCAAAGAACCATTTATTCAATTTAATAGTGACAACACTGTGCACGGCTTTTTAGGGTGCAATAACTTTAATGGCGGTTATGAAGTATCGAAGCAAATGGTTACTTTTACCCAGTTAGCAACCACGCAAAAAATGTGTCATGACAATATGGAACAAGAAAGCGCAATGGCAGGTGTGCTGCAAGCAGCATCGCAATGGCAAATTAACGGTGAAAAGTTAGTATTACAAAATGAGGCAGGCAAACAACTTGCAACCTTTAACGCTGTTTACTTTTAATTAAGCGTAACAATACTCCGCATCTAAGTAGATCAGTATAAAGCCCAGTTAAACTAGGGTCTGTTGATCTTTCAAGGTTAAATTTGCAGCAGTCTGTTTGGTATTTAGGCAAGGCAGAGCCTATGTGGTGTGGTTATTCCCCATAAATAGGCGATAACGCAGCATCAATGCCAAACAGGCGCTGCCCGAAGGGTTCTGCCTAGGGGCGATTTACTCTTTGTTGCCTACATGGATGTAGGTAAGGGGCGTGAGCAGGACGCGGAAGCTTTGCTTGGTTTTTACTTATTCTTACATGGATGTAAGCCAGTAGAATAACGCAGGAGCAGTTATCGAGCCCACTAGGTTACAAACCTCCCGCCGCGATTAAACCGCCCCTAGTTTGAACAAATTTTAATCCGCAAAGGTCAACAGACCCTAGGCTTTTTTATTTTTATTCGGCGACTAACTGCTCGCTACGGTAAAAGCCACCTGGCTTACTCAACAAACTTACTAGTTCAGGCAACACGTCATCCATTGCTTGCTTTAATTTCCATGGTGGGTTTATTACTATCATTCCAGAGGCGGTCATACCATGTACATCAGTATCAGCTTCGGTACCTAATTCAAATAATTGAATATTTCTAATTCCCGCGTCAATTAATCCCTGCTCCATAGTATCAATACGTTCTCTGTCTACAACCGGATACCAAATCATGTAAGTCCCTGTCGCGAAGCGCTGATGGGCTTTGACAATGGTTTGTACTACCGTATTGTAATCGTCTTTTATTTCATAAGGTGGGTCTATTAACACGCAGGCTCTGCGTGAAGCTGGCGGTAATAAACCAATTAAGCCCGCAAACCCATTTTCGCCGCGCACCCGAATAGAGCGTTTACCTTGCATGTTTTCTTCAAGTAATACCAAATCTCGCGGATGTAACTCAAAAAACCAGCCCTTATCTTGACGACGTAAAAAGTGTTCGGCGATTTTTGGTGAGCCTGGGTAAAACGCCAGAGACGAGCTCTCATTAAACGATTTTATTAACTCAATGTAGTCATTTAGTGCGCTATGCTGACTAGTATGTTGCCAAAGTTTTTCAATACCGTCTTGGTACTCTTGGGTTTTTTGCGCGTCTGGTGCTGCCAGTTCAAAAAAACCAGCCCCCGAATGCGTATCAATATAGTCAAGCGGCTTATCTTTTATAGTTTGATAACCCAGCACTTGCGCTAGTACTAAATGTTTAAGTACATCGGCAGGGTTACCCGCATGAAAGGAGTGTCTGTAACTAAGCATTATTTATTTTCGCCATACGCTATTTAATAAAATTAGTGAACCATAAAGCACACTACTTTGGCAATCGATACCAGCTTTAGCTAGTGTTTACGTGAACCATTTATGAATGAAAAAGCCAATAGCATGAATTATCCCTTAACATAGAATAAAAATCACCTAAAACCAGCGTAAATGCTGGCAAATAAACACACTTTGCTTTACATTTGCATGACATTAATTACAGTTATATGAGCGCATTTATGAACAACAATACTCTTCAACAACTCGAACAACTGATCGACCAACTAATTACCCGTAATAATCAGTTGCAAACTGATATTTCAGAGCTTAAAGAACAAAATAGTAAACTGCTTGATGAAAATGAATTATTACAGTTAGAGGCTCTCGAAAACGAAGAAAAGCAAAAAGATGCAAGCACCACCTTGTCATCATTATTAGATAAATTACAAAGCGCACAACAGGCAAGCTAATGTCTGAGCTGCAAAACCAGCGAGTCACTGTTGAATTGCTTGGGAAAGAGCAGCAATTTGCTTGTCCGGCTGGGCAAGAAGAGGCACTAAAAGCGGCCGCTAAAAATTTGAATGATTTAGTTGAACAAATGAAACAACGTTCAACGGTCAGAAACGATCAAAAAGCATTATTAATGGCTGCGTTGAACTTAAGCCACGAATTGCTTGAAGCAAAAACGCAAAAGTCAGTTGAACTTGAACATCAAGATCAACTGATTGATAAGCTGAGTCAGTACTTAAGCTCGAACCCTGAGCACATTAAATAAAAGCGCATTTTGCGCTTTTTTTGTTTTTACCGTCAAAATACAGCTAGAGAAAAGATGAAACCATTTTTAACTAAAGCTCAAAAAATAGGTAAGTGCTTACTGCCTTTAATCGGCCTATTTATACATACAAAAAGCAATGCAGCAGTTGAGTGGCAATCGTTATCGGCTAATATTCAATTTATCCAGCAGCCAGATAGGTTACGTTTTTACGACTCTAATCAAGTGTTAATTCAGGGCAGTGAATGTGCCTTACTGGTAGATGCCAGTGGTAACTTTGCAGCAGTAGAACAACTGGTTACCGAACTAAAACAACAGCTAAAGACGCCTTTATGTTACTTGGTTGCAACTCATTTTCATGACGATCACTTGCTGGGCATGGCGGTTATGCAGCATTACTTCCCAGACGCAAAACTGATTACTCACCAACAAGTCGCTAACGATTTTTCGCGTTATCAGCAAGCATTAACAGACAAGCTAGAGGGGTTCGAGAAAAGCATTGAGCTGAGCTATCAGCGATTAGCCACCTTACCCGATGCTGAGCAAACTCAATGGCGAGAAAAGCTCACTCGCGCTAAAACACGCTTATTTCGCTGGCAAGGCTATCAACTAACACCACCAAAAATGAGTATTAGTGAATCTAAAACATTAGATTTAGGTGGCTATACGCTCACTATAAGCCCGCATCAGGCACATACTAATGGCGATTTAACATTACTTGCCGACAAGGGTAAAACCTTAATAGGTGGTGATATAATTGACTGGCTACCCTACCCAGGGCATGGCGAGCTTAAGCAATGGCAAAACTTATTAAAAAAATATATAAATAATAATACGCTGTCACTTTTCATTCCTGGCCATGGCGATTTGGTAGATAAAGTTAAATTAAAACAATCACTCACGTTTTTAGAAGCAATTACGGAGCATGCTAAAAACAACCCCGACGCCAATATTGAGCAATTACAAAAAAACTTTCCAAGTGAAGCTCTAAAACCTTATCAACAAGAACCACTTGATATAAAATCAAGTCACTTGTTTTTGCAATCGGGATTACTTCGCGCTAAAAACAGCCAATAACTGAACACAATGGATTGTGTTAAAATATGGAAATATATTTTTTAAAAAGGAATAAAATGCGTCACTTGATCTTATGCTTTGCCATTGTATTGCTATGTAGCTGTAAAACCACACAGCCAGAGATCATTGCGCCTGTAGTCCCTGCACCTTTAGAGCAAAAAGCCGCACAATCAAAAACGCCAACCTCTACACACACCAACAAAGTTATTAATAAAAAAACAATACCAAAAGCCCTAAAAGTGACTCAACCGACTGACTTATGGGCACATATTGCTGATAACTTACATTTACCGGTTGAGCAAAATCAGGCGTTAAAAAAACGCATTAACTGGTATTTAAAACAGCCGAATTATTTAAAAATAGTGTCTCGCCGTTCAGAGCCTTTTTTATATCATATCGTAAGAAAAGTAGAGCAAAAGCAGCTCCCCATGGAACTGGCATTACTGCCATTTGTAGAAAGTGGCTTTAGGCCTACCGCCCGCTCAAGTGAGCACGCTGTGGGTGTGTGGCAACTGGTTGCAGCAACCGCGCATCATTTTGGGGTTAAATCTGATCAATGGTACGACGGACGCCAAGATGTATTGGCCTCAACCGATGCGGCACTTGATTACTTAAGCTATTTACATAAACGTTTTGATGGTAATTGGCTGCATGCACTTGCTGCCTATAATACCGGTGAAGGTCGAGTTAAGCGCGCTATAAAACGCAATCAAAAACGAGGTAAATCAACTGACTTTTGGGCACTAACCCTACCAAAAGAAACCGCTGACTATGTACCAAAACTATTAGCACTAAGCTATTTAGTAAAACACCCTAAGGCAAAGTTTAAACGCCCAAAGCTTCCTTATAAAGCACTGACTACCTCGTTAAATGTGGCAAAACAGTTTGATTTTTCAATTATGGCCAAGCTCTCTGGTATGGGTGCAAAACAGCTACATGCTCTTAATCGAGGCTATTTAAAAAACCAAAGCTCCCCCCACGGCCCGCACACTTTGTTACTCCCTATTGAGCAACAAGCTTTATTAAAAAACCGCTTTTTTAAAGCCAATTTTGCAGGGGAATACATAGTCAAAAAAAATGACACGCTATACGGTATTGCTAGGCATTTTGGCTTGCCCTTAAAAGTACTAAAACAGCTCAATAATAAGCAAAATAACTTTATTGGCGTTGGCGAAAAACTTGTTTTAGGGGAGCCGCAAACTTTGCCTGAGTCGCTCACTATTAACTATAAAATAAGCCCTTACTTGGAACAAAAAGAGCCAGTCATTCCAACCATCGAGGTAGATTACCACGTTAAATCCGGTGACAACCTGTGGAATATAAGTCAGTTATACGGCGTTGCTCATAGCGATTTAGCACGTTGGAATAAATTATCAGCATCTAGCGTATTAAAGCCTGGGACTCAGTTAGTTTTATTTATACCCCAAGCCGCTGCACCTAAAGCCACACCGGCTAAAAAAGATCTGTTACTCGATTTACAAAATACATTAAATCATCCCCGTTAAGTTTCTAAAGCACAGTATTTCGCGTAAAATTGTTTTTAATTCATTTAAAACTCAAAGAGACAAGCATGCAAATCAGTAAAAATTCGGCCGTTGAATTTCATTACACCCTTAGCGAAGCGGGTGAACAAATAGAAAGCAGCCTAAACGACGCGCCATTAAGTTACATTCACGGCAGCGAAGGCATGCTACCCGGTTTAGAAACCGCACTTGAAGGTAAAACTGCTGGTGATAAATTTAGCGTTACGTTATCTCCAAGTGAATCATACGGTGAGCGTGTTGATGACTTAATTCAACGCATCCCGCTTAAGCACTTACAAGGCGATGTAAAAGTATGGAAGCCTGGTATGACTGCGATGGTGCAATCAAATCAAGGTCGCCATCAAGTGACTATCGTAAAAGTAGGCCGCTTTAATGCTGATTGTGATTTAAACCACCCATTTGCTGGTAAAACACTGACCTTTGATGTTGAGGTTGTATCAGTTCGTGAAGCAACAAGCGAAGAAATCTCTCATGGCCACGTTCATGCTGAAGGTGGTTGCGGCCACGCACATTAATTGCTAATTAAAGGAACAAGTATGTCAAAAGTTGCAATAGTAACCGGTGGCTCTAAAGGCATTGGCTTTGCTGTGGTACAGCGATTATTAACGAGCGGCTATCAGGTTCATAACTTAGATATTGAGCCCAGTGAGAGTGGTGTTTTTCATCAATGTGATGTTAGTGATGTAACCGCCGTACGCCAGTGTATACAGGCTATTATTGAAAAAACACAACGAATTGATGTACTTGTTTCAAATGCTGGTAAACATTTAAGTGCCACAATTGAGCAAACCGATGAAGCGACATTCGATGCGCTAATGGCACTTAATGTTAAAGGTGCGTACGCGGCTATACAAAGCGTATTACCAGCCATGAAAGCACAGCAAGATGGCGCTATTGTGTTAATTGCCTCAGATCAGGCCATTATTGGTAAACAAAACTCATTTGCTTATAACCTGACTAAACATGCATTGGCTTCAATGGCTAAAACCACCGCCTTGGATTACGCAAGCTTTAATATTCGCGCTAATGCAGTGTGCCCTGGCACCATAGAAACACCGTTATTTCATAATGCAATTGATGCATATTGTAAAAGAAGTGGTGCTAACAAAACCGATATTGTTGCAGAAGAAGCCGCCTTACAACCGCTCAACCGTTTAGGCCAAGCCGATGAAGTAGCTGCACTGGTAAGCTTTTTAGTAAGTGCAGATGCCAGCTTTATTACTGGCAGCTTGCAACGTATTGATGGCGGCTACACAGCACAATGAGCACTAAAATTATTGACCCGCATCTGCACTTTTTTAATTTGCTGGAGGGTCAATACACCTGGCTGCAAGGTGCTAACCCACCCGCTTGGCCTAACTTAGATAAAATAAAACAACCGATTAGCGTTGCTAAACTAATCAAAAATACGGACTTTGAACTCGTTGGTTTAGTGCACATAGAAGCAGGCTTTGATAATAACCAGCCCGTTAAAGAGTTAAACTGGTTAGCCAACCATATTAAAACCATACCTTATAAAGCGATTAGCTTTGCAACAATTAACCAGCCAAATAACGCATTTAAACTAGCACTTCAGCAGCTAGAACATTGCTCTCTTGTAGGCATTAGAGATATCACTGAAGGTCATGATGCTGAGCGCTTATTGAGCCCACATTGCCTCGATAACCTGCGGCACTTGAGCCAATTAAAGCTGCATTTTGAAGCCCAATTTGAAGTAGAAAACCTCAACATCACCGAGCGGCTCATTTCTTATGCCAACCAAGTTAGTGACTTACAAATAATCATTAATCACACTGGGCTTGCACACAACCTTGCTAACTGGACAGCTGCAATTGAACTACTTGCAAAGCAGCCTAATGTTGCGATTAAGTTTTCAGGTTTTGAGTTACTCATGCTTAATAGCGAGCAGCAAAGCCAATGTTTTAAACATATATTAAAGCATTTTGGTATGCAAAGAGTGATGTTTGCTAGCAACTTCCCCGTGTGCCAAATTAACATTAACTACAATGAGTTATGGCAACATTACCGCACTCTATGTGACGATACTATTATCTGGCAGCACCTGAGTTACAAAAATGCAGCGCGCCTCTATCAACTCTAAATAAAAACCGCTATATTTAGCTCAACAGTTTAAAAAACGAGCATGCGTATGGCCATTTTTAATTCATCTTCTCTTAAATACACATTACTCCCTTTTTCGCTAGCCGCTTTCTTAACAGGTTGTGGCGGTGGAGGTAGCGACAATGCGACCAACCCAACAACGGATAATAGCGGCTGGACTTCAGGTGTATTTGCTAGCTCAGGACAATTTAAAGGTCAATGCCAAGCAATTAATGAAAAAAACTGGCTACGCTCTTGGAGTAACGAAACCTACCTATGGTATGACGAAATTATTGATACCAATCCGGCATTAACGTCAGGCGTTATTGATTACTTTAATACTTTAAAAACTGAGCAACTGACTGAATCGGGTGCGCAAAAAGATAATTTTCACTTTAGTTTGCCGACCGATGAGTGGCAAAGACAAAGCCAATCTGGCCTGAGCTTTGGTTATGGCTTTAACATAAAAATAATTGCAGGTAGTGCGCCACGCCAAGCAGTTGTTAGCTACACCGAACCAAATACCCCAGCTAGTAATCAAAATATTATTCGTGGTTTTGAGCTTTTAGAAGTTGATGGCGTTGATTTTATTAACACCACCTCATCGAGCGAGGTAGGTATTATTAATGCAGGTTTATTCCCCGAGCAAACCGGTAAAGTTACCGAATTTGTATTTAGGGATATCAGTACCAATGAAAATCGCACTGTTACGCTCACGTCTCAAAATATCGAATCGCAACCAGTAATGAATGTTCGTACTGATTTAGCAAACGGTGATGTAGGTTATTTTCAATTTAATAGCCACAACGCTATAGCCGAGACACAGCTTTACAACGCCTTTAACCAACTCGCTGCCAGTAGCATTAAAGATTTAGTCATTGACGTGCGCTATAACGGAGGGGGACTATTACAAATGGCTAGCCAAGTAGGCTACATGGTAGGGGGCAGTAACACGCAGGGCAAAATATTTGAACGCACTATTTTTAACGATAAATACCCCAATACTAACCCTGTGACAGGGCAAACACTGACACCGATGCCTTTTACAAATCGTTTTGTTGGTTTTGAAAGCAATCCTGCAATTGTAGCAGGCACGCCGTTACCCACCTTGAACTTGGAAAGGGTATTTTTACTCACCACCAGCAGTACCTGCTCGGCTAGTGAGGCTATTATTAACGGGCTGCGCGGAGCAGATGTTGAAATTATTCAGATAGGCGCAGGCACCTGTGGTAAACCCTATGGCTTTTACCCTACCGATAACTGCGACACCACTTATTTTACCATTCAATTTACTGGCGAAAACAACAAAGGTTTTGGTGAGTATTCAGATGGCTTTGCACCGCAAAATACTATTGATGACGTACGCCAACCGGTTCGTATTGCGGGGTGTGCTGTTGCTGATGACTTTACTAAACGCTTAGGTGATGCTAGTGAAGGTTTACTCGATACTGCGCTGAGCTATAGAGCAACCGGCAGTTGCCCAGCTCCAAGCTCGATAAATAGTGTTCTTGGTTTTGCGCCCACTATCGCCACCGATATGCCTGAAGTAAAAGACGCGCGAATTCAGACTGTACTTAAACAGAATATTATTCTTAGCGATAACATGAGATAAGCAATGAAGATTTTATTAGCAATAAGCATGGCTGCAGCGACATTAGGGCTAACGGGTTGCTTAGCGCAAAGCTCAGAACCCACACCTAAGTTGCAACATGCGTTACTGGTTGAGCCAAATAGCGCTAAAGTAGCCGAGGCTATTACGCAACTGCTACATAGCTCGCAGGTTCAATTAGCCGATGACGTTTTTGTAACCTCAAGCACAGTTACACTTGAGCAACTTAATCACAAAGACCCTCAGGGAAATCCGATTATGGGCAAGCAGCTTAATATGCCGGATCAGTTTGAACTGATGATTAAGGGAGAGCGCTGTTTTGTTCGCCATCTTGATAGCAAAGCAACCATCGAACTAAAACAGGTACTTTGTAAAATAAATCCACAGCGATAAAAAAGCCGGTAAGTGAGTTATCACTTACCGGCTATTCATAAATAGAGCTATTTAACCTGAACTCTGGATAATAAATCCATCTCAAGCAGAGTTCAGGTTATTTATTTTATTTCTACACGTTGTGAGCGCATTACAATTTCATCATTAAGCTCAATCCCAAGACCTGGTTCTTCTGATACTTCAAAAAAGCCATTTTTAGGTTGTGGATCTTGCAAGCATAATTCTCGGTTCCACTTTTTAATCGCATAAGTATGATGTTCATGGATTAAAAAGTTAGGGATCGCTGTTTCTAAGTGCAATGCTGCCGCGGTTGCAACCGGCCCACCACATACGTGTGCCTGAATACGCACGTCAAATATATCGGCGTAATCACATACTTTTTTTGTTTCAGTAAAGCCACCACATAAACCAATATCTGGCTGCAATACATCAATACTTTGATCTTCCAAATATGGACGCACGCCCCAACGGTTATATAAGCGCTCGCCGCCTGCAATAGGTACAGCCACTTTATCAGCCACTTTGGCATGTAACGAATGGTTCAAATAATTCACTGGCTCTTCAAAATACATACAGTCGAATTCTTCTGCAATCTCACCAATTTGAATTGCTGATGTCGCACCCGGTAAACTGTGGCATTCAAAAATAATATCGACTTCGTCACCCACGGCTTCACGAATAGCTTGCATACGGGCACGGTATAGTTTCATTTCTGGGCGGGAAATAATATTTGTACGATCGTAATAGGTATTGCCATCTTTATCATATTGAATTGGGTCAACTTTTACTGCATCGTAACCTTCTGCAATTGCCTTAAGCGCCGCTTCGGCATATTCTTGTGGCTGCACCAATGCTTTAAATTCGCTGTCCCAGTCAAACTGTAACTGTGATGCATAAGTACGTAGTTTGTCGTTAACTTTACCACCAAGTAACTGATAAACAGGTAAACCCAATGCTTTACCTTTTATATCCCAAAGCGCCGTATCAATTGCACTCATTGCTGCATAAACTACAGGCCCACCGCCTAAACCCCAAAAGCTTTCACGCAACATACGTGACCATAGTTTTTCAGTTTGAAAAGGGTCATGGCCAATTAAAAAGGCATCGGCCATTTCTTTGATCATCGCAGCGGCAGCGCTGTGACCTAGGTCATAGGCAAGGCCGGCTTCACCTACACCGCTAATCCCTTCATCGGTATGAATGCGAACAAATACCGGCGTCCATGCAGGACGTTCAGGACAATGAATATCAAAGACTTCAACGCGATTTACTTTCATAAAAAATTCCTTATTAACCTTTATTGGTTACTTTGCAAAACTTGGGTCAAGACGATACGCTTTTCGTAACATGGCAGGCCATGCTAGCTGCCCCCCAGTACTGCCGCTGTGAACAACGTTCGCTTGGTTATAAATGTTATCAATAATAGCTTGCGGTACTGCAATCGCTTGTTGTGCACTTGATTGAATAGCTAACTGTATTTCACAGGCACGCTGAAGGTCATAAAAGCGCATAAACGCATCACCTACTGTTGGCCCTACCGTTAAGCCGCCGTGGTTCACCAATAGCATATGATTGGTGGTGCCTAAATCTGTTTGCAGGCGTTTACGCTCATCATCATTCACCGCTAGACCTTCATAACCATGGTAAGACAGAGAAGGTAATGAAAACATCGAATACTGACTTAACGGTAACAGCCCTTCTTTTTGTGTTGCAACTGCAATGGTTTCTTTGGTGTGCAGGTGTATGACGCAATGGGCATCCTCGCGTACTTCATGAATGGCACTGTGAATGGTGAACCCCGCAGGGTTAATATCAAATGGAGTATCGTCAATAATGCGGCCATTTAAATCGACTTTAACTAAGTTAGATGCAGTGATCTCATCAAACGTTAAACCAAACGCGTTTACTAAATAATGATCCGTACCCGGTAAGCGAGCAGAAAGGTGCGTATAAATTAAATCCCCCCAACGAAAATGGTCTACCAATCGATAACATGCGGCTAAATCAATACGTAGTTGCCACTCTTGTTCTGATACTTTATTTTTTAAATCGAGCTGGGGTAAATCAAACATAACAAGCCTTTTAAAACACAGCATAGCGCTAGTGATTGTAGATGTTTAGAAGTCTAAATGAGTATTCGCATGATGGCAATCACCAAATAAAAAAGCCACACAAAGGTGTGGCTCTTTTTAGATTGCGTTAGCGATTATTTTACTTTTGATAGGTAATCGGCAATTGCTTCAAATTCTTCATCAGTCACAGTCGCAACCATTGCTTTCATCGCCATAGACATACCATTGCTACGTGCGCCTGACTTGATGTCTTTCATTTGCGCTACTAAATACTCTTTGTTTTGACCATTTAGTTTAGGGTACATCGCCATAATAGGTGCTTTACCATCTGCACCATGACATGTTTGACAATTTTTAGCGGTGTAAAGTGCAGCGCCATCAGCAGCGGCTGCTGAAAATGAAAAACTTGCGGCTAAACCAATACCCGCGCCTAATAAAAGTGTTTTTATCTTGCTCATTGTATTTACTCTTCTTTTTACGGTTAAAAAAAACGGTTGTGATAATTGTAGTCAATAAATCTTTAAAAAGCATACGTCCTTGATAAGGTTTGACGATCAATCAGAACAAATACGTGTATCCCTCATAAAACAAATATTAGCTTGCCTTAGCTGAGCAGATACTTAATAACACCCTACCAAATAAGATCGTCTGGCACTTCAAAATCAGCATAAGGATCGTCTTCGTCTTTAGCTTTGTTCTCAGGTTCGACATGAAACACAATATACTTTTCATCAACCTCAGCCACTTTGCGTGCAGGCTCGTCTTCTAATACGTAAAACTGGCCTTCTAATACACAAATAGCTAAACGTCCGCCCGAGAGCGCCTTTTGCGTTTTCTCATTCACATCAAGCCCTTTCACTTTATTTTCATAAGTAAAGTTAAAGGTACGCTCACCGCGAATTGATTCTTGATTATGATGCTCTAGAATTTGCTTAACACGGGCTACTTGCTCGCGTTGCTTTAATTCTTCTTGGCGCGTTTTGTTAAGCTCTTCGGCTTTTTGCTGCTGCTCAAGCTTGGTTTGCTGAATATGTTTTTGCAAATCATTTGGGTTACTTGTCGCTCCCTTCTTTTGCTTTTTCTGTTGCTTGCGCTTTTCTGATTTAGCAACTTTGGCTTTATGTGATGTTGTTAAACCAGCTTGGAGCAATTGCTCTTGTAGTGACCCCATGGCGTGTTCCCACTAAAAACGAATATTAATGCTATTTTAATCACCAACGAGCGTAAATAACAGCGCTATTGGTATTAATCTAACAAACTACTGAAAACAAAGCATGATTTAGCGCAATAAAGATTAATTTATGAAAACCCTAGGATATAATGCGGTTCAACTAATAAGCAATGTTAACGGCAGTCGATGCGCTTACCTCACTTACTCTTTTGTTCTGTTTTCATTTTTTTTGTTTTATACGCACCACAGCCATTGTTAAGTTTATTTGCCACTGAATTTAATGTAGCGCCTGCCATTGCGGGCAGCTTAATGACTGCCACTATGCTGCCTTTAGCCATTGCCCCTTTGGTGTATGGGTTGTTTTTAGCCAAGCGAAACCCATTATTAATTTTACGCACTGCAATGTTATTCCTCGGTGTGGGCTGTATATTATTTATTTATGCCCCTAGCTTTGAGCTGCTGTTACTGGTTCGGTTTTTACAGGGGTTGACTTTGCCTGCCGCACTGACCGCTATGACCAGTTATATTGGTATGAGTTATCAAGCCGATACATTGCAAAAAAATATGACTCTTTATATTGGTAGTACAATTGTCGGTGGTTATTTTGGCCGAGTATTGGCTGCGCTCTTTAGCGACCTGTGGTCATGGCAAAGTTTTTATTACTTAATTGCTGCCGTGCTGATAATACTCGCGCTCAGTATTCCCCATAAACGCTTTGTCCTGAGTAACTCCAATGAGGTGTTATCACCATTGGATTATATTAAACAACTTAAAGAAGGCTCAGCACTTAAGCTCTATGGTGCCATATTTTGTATGTTTTTTTGCTTTGCAGCGCTATTAAACTACTTGCCTTTTATTTTAAAAAAGACCTTTTTAATTAATAACACCCGCGACATTGGCTTAGTTTATAGCGGTTATCTAATTGGCGCGTTAGCCTCTATTTTTACCCCGTGGTTATTAAAAAAAATGACCTCAGCTTGGCGCTTGTTGGCAGCGGTATTCCTATTTTATAACCTTAGTATTGTGTTATTAATGAGCCATTCACTGATGTTGTTTTTAGTTGCATTCACACTCTTTTGTGGCGCTATGTTTGTAATTCATTCAACGGCGGCCCCACTAGCTAATAAAATTAGTCACGCTCCACCGAGTGTTACTAATGGTTGTTACGTGTCATTTTATTACAGCGGTGGCGCACTAGGGTCATTATTACCTGGGGTGGTTTATCAAACGCATGGGCAAACCGCGTTTATGGCAACACTTCTTGCGGTTTGCTTATGTGGGCTGGGGCTTATTTTGTGGGCTCAGCGCGATGGCAAAAACATTACCCTAGGCTGATGTTCAGTAAAATCAAAGAAACGCAGTAAATCAGGCTTAGTTAATAGCCATGTTTGGGTATTTATAAATGGATGGCAATGAAATAAGTCGCCAAACCAAATATCCTGATCAAGCCAGAGCGTTACATCTCGTTGCTTATCGTTCATTAAGCTGAGCATCGATACACAGCCCGGCGCAACCTTTAGATACTTAGCCAAGCGCTCATTAGAGGCAAACCCTAAACGCGATAGTCCTTGTTGTTTAGAAAGTGATTTTAAATCGAGTTGTTTATCGTGCGCGGTGATCGCTAAAAAATGGCGCTTACCTTCGTTATCCCGCAAAAATAGATTTTTTAATCGTGTTCCTGGGCGATTCACCATCAGCTCATCGGCATCTAAGCTACCATGTAACGCTGGATGCTCAATTACATCATAGTTAATATCAAGCTGAGCTAACACCGCCGCTAATTTTTGTTTATCCGCTAACATACTACAAACAACGCCCTCTTAATTGCACACTTAAATCACGCCATAGCACTTCGTTTATTTCATGCTTGTCTGCACAATAGTTACGTTGTGCAAGCTCTTTATTAAGAAACTCTACCGCTTGATCTTCTAATTGCAACTTAAGCACGCTCGACTCTTCAAAATGCTCTTGTTCGGCAAAACGCTTTACATCGCTTCGGGTTAGCTTTTTATTGATATTAATTTGCTCGCGGCTCTTAGCCTTTACAGAGACCACATAGGCAAAAAGCTTGTTACCTTGCTCATCAAGGGTGTCATAAAATTGTTTATTATTAATTTCATAAGGAGGCTCATCTACCGAACTGGCACAACCAAAAAGGAAAACCATTAAAACTAAAGCGTATTTTTTCATTATGTATTGTCGTTTTAGTAAATATTGAGGCCGAGTTTAACAAAAATTAGTTAAAACGGAAAAATTTGTGAAAAAATACTTGACCAAAAACGTAAAAATATTTAAAGTTCACCCCGCTTAAGACTCAGCACTTAAGCATTTACAGTATATGTAAATTAGGAATGTGGGGCTATAGCTCAGCTGGGAGAGCGCCTGCCTTGCACGCAGGAGGTCAGCAGTTCGATCCTGCTTAGCTCCACCACTTTCCTACCTTCTCCTTTAAGTAATATCCTTATTTTTATATTCTAAATAAACGTCTCTGTTAATAATGCTTTGTATTTTTTAATCTCTTTGTTTGCTTAATTGTTTGATTTTGCTAAATCGAGATCAAAAATGCCGAGCAAAGCCCGGCATTTTTATCGTTTATAAGGTTGGGTAAGTTATTCGCGAACTTGACCAACACCATTCACTAAATATTTTTCAGTGGTTAATGACTCAAGCCCCATAGGGCCATAAGCATGTAGCTTGGTCGTTGCAATACCAATCTCTGCCCCTAAGCCTAGTTGTGAGCCATCAGAAAAGCGTGATGACGCATTAACCATAACAACCGACGCATCCACACTACGCTGAAATAACTCTGCTGCCGCATCGTTCTTAGTACAGATAACTTCAGTATGATTTGAACCAAATTGAGCAATGTGTTCAACCGCTGCATCAAAACTTGGCACAATGCGAATTGCTAACTCTAGGTCTAAGTACTCTTCGCCAAATTCGTTATCAGCAAGTACAGTAGCGTTATCAAAGTACTCAGCCGCCTTGGCATCAGCATTAATTTTTACACCTTCTTGACGAAGCACAACTGCACACAGATTTAAAAACTCATCAGCTACATCTTGGTGTACCACTAAACCCTCTAGTGCATTACATACGCCAGTACGTTGAGTCTTGCCATTTAGCAGTAGATTGAGCGCTACTTCTAAATCAGCATCTTTATCTACATATAAATGACAAACGCCTTTAAAGTGCTGAATAACAGGGATTGTGCTGTTTTCAGTAACATAGTTGATTAGGCCTTCACCGCCACGAGGGATGATTAAGTCAATGCTATCGCGTTGTTGCATCAATTCCATGAGCAAGGCGCGGTCAGGATCTGGGATCACTGAAATTAACGCCGTTGGTAGACCATGTTTAGTAAGCACGCTATGCATTACACTGGCAATGGCTTGTGAGCTTTTAAGCGCTTCTTTACCACCGCGTAAAATAACACCATTGCCTGATTTAAAGCATAATGCACCCGCGTCAGCCGTTACATTAGGACGCGCTTCATAAATCATACATACCACACCTAGTGGTACACGCATTTTACGAATTTTAATCCCATTAGGGCGCTCAGTAATGTCACGTAACTGACCAACAGGATCATCAAGTGAAACAATCACTTCGATACCTTCAGCCATGGCTTCAATACGCTCATCATTCAATGTTAGACGGTCTATCATTGATGCTGCTAAATTATTGTCGCGTGCAGCGCTTAGGTCACTTTCGTTTTCTTTAATTATAAATTCTTTTTGATCTCTTAATGCCGCTGCCATATCGGTTAACACTTTGTTTTTAGTCTCGGTATCGAGTAAAGCAAGTGTATGTGCAGCCTTTGCTGCTTGGCGTGATATATCCGTAATTAAACTCATGACTTCTCCAATAATGCGATATCTTTTTCTGAAATAATTGGTCCAATTGAATCCTGCATTTTTTCGCTGAATTCACTCTGCTCGTTATCTGCAATAAAGTTTAACAAGCAGCTACTGTAATTTGCTGTGGCTTTAGCTAAACGCGTACCATCTTCACTGCGCACTAAGATAGTGTCGCCCACAGCAAACTCGCCATGTACTTCTCTGATCTCATCGCCACGTAAGCAGCCGTCTTCACCTTCTAATGAATCATCGAACGATCCATCTACAACAACTTCACCCTGTTCATTAGCGGTGTGTGTCATCCAGTGAATAGAATCTTGCATTGGTTTTTCATAAGGCAAGAATACACTTCCTGGGTTTTCACCGGCTAACAAGCGAGTAAAGGTTTCTTCTTTAAAGCCATTAATAATGTAAGTTGCAATACCATGTGAAGTCGCTTTCTCTGCCGCTTCAATCTTGGTTTTCATACCACCTGTACCTACCGCACTGGTAGCACATCCTGCCATAGCATAAATAGAATCATCAATTGATTTTATTTCAGGCAATAATACGGCATCGTCATGCAAATTTGGGTTTTTATCATACAAGCCATCTACATCCGAGAAAATCATTAATGCATCGGCATCAGCGGCTGCTGCAACCATGGCTGATAGATTATCGTTATCACCCACTTTTAAATCATCTGTTGTTACTGCATCATTTTCATTAATGATAGGTAGCACGCCGTGCTCTAGCAATGTAAATACGGTTTCACGGATACTCTGGTAACGCTCACGGTCACGTAAATCACCATGAGTTAATAATAGCTGCGCTGATGGAAAATCAAAGAAACGATCCCACATAGCCATCATTTCTGTTTGTCCTGCTGCTGCCATCGCTTTTTTCATTACCACTGAACGAGGTTGTTCTGATGGAAATAAGTGTGAGCCAGCCGCTACAGAACCAGATGAAACTAAAATAACTTCTATTCCACGTGCGCGACAGCGAACAATAAACTGTGCGATGGTTAATAAATAACGTGAACGACAGCCATCTTGATCGGGTGCAATTAAGGCACTGCCCACTTTAAGTACGATACGTCGCCAATTTAACTTTTGCATAAGTGCTCAACTTTCCATTTAATTTGTATTCATCACATAGATGAATGAAACCAGGTCGCTATGTTTATAACACAGCGTCGAATTTGTTTATCATTGCCCACACTTTTTACACACACGTACACCGTCTCTAAAACTAGCGTTTTAAATTGAGATGCAAAAATAAATAGTATTAACCCAATAAATAAATCGGATCGTACTAACTAAAAAAATATAAAGTGTTGTTTATGTATCGCTGTAAAAGGCTGTGTGCGGCCTTTTTATTAACAACATACATAGAGCCTCTTAAGTCTGGTACACCAACAGATAGGGTGATGACTTAAGGACCGAGATTTAACCGCCACGATGGGGATTAAATATTGAAAGGTAATAGTTCAACTCAAACCTTTATTTATCTGCACTGAGCAAATAAACACCTTGAGCAAAACCATACCAAAGAGTTCGGTAAATGATATTGTATGTTCAAACATTACAAAACAAAGCAAAAACAATCAGTAAGAGAGTTAAGATGTTTATATCAAACATGATTAAGTATTTAAACTATAAACTTGGTTAGATAACTAATTATTCGAACACGAAGTATAATACGTCAAAGTAGCGGCTTAGATCAAGGCTAAAATTCAAGCTAAATAGGTCCACACTGCTAAAGCGAGTGTTTTTTACATTAACTATCATACAGTTAGACTACTATAAATAGGAGTTATATAGACTATAACTTTGATAACATTTTAGAAAATGACGTTAACACTAAATAAATAAGTATTATTTATTAGCTAAATTGAATTTACACGTGTATACCCACTGTATTACTGGTAGGTAACAGTTATACTTTTAAACATTATTAATATTAAGGAGTTTTTACTCTATGTCAGCAATTTATATAGCCGGTATTGCATTGTGTTCGGTGCTAGCCCAATGGGTCGCCTGGGCATTCAGAGTACCCGCTATTCTGTTTTTGTTGCTTACTGGGCTTTTATTAGGGCCATTTACTGGCGTATTAGACCCTGATGCTTTATTAGGCGATTTACTTTTTCCTGTGGTGTCTTTAAGTGTTGCTGTGATTTTATTTGAAGGGTCATTAACACTACATTTCCGGGAGCTTAAAGGGATCAGTAAAGTCGTAAGAAACCTCTGTTCTATTGGTATGCTTATGACCTGTGTCGTTATCAGTTTAAGCGCCTATTGGTTATTAGAGCTAAATTGGCGAGTCGCAGCAGTACTTGGCGCTGTGCTTGTTGTAACCGGACCAACGGTTATTGCGCCATTGCTTAACTCAATGCGACCCACTCAAGACATAGACCGTATTTTACGCTGGGAAGGCATAGTCATAGACCCTATTGGCGCATTATTCGCGGTATTAGTATTTGAAGCCGTGATGTTAGTTGGTCAGGGTGAAGTGCTTAGCCACACTATCGTTGCACTGGTTAAAACCGTTGGCGTTGGTTTGAGTATTGGTGTGGTTTCAGGCTGGATCACAACGCAACTAATGCGCCGCGAATGGCTGCCATTTGAGCTACATAAATTTGGCATTTTAGCGTTAGTGTTAATTAGTTTTTCGATTTCAAACCATTTAAGTCATGAGTCAGGCTTATTGGCCGTGACTGTATTTGGCATTTGGTTAGCTAATCAAGATGACTTAGAAATAGATTCGGTGCTTGAGTTTAAAGAAGATCTTTCGATGATTCTGATCTCAACTTTGTTTATATTACTCGCTGCGAGGTTACAACTATCTGACTTAATGATGCTCGACAGCGACGTATTTATATTTTTAGCTATTGTGTTATTTATTGCGCGCCCATTGTGTATTGCTATTTCAACCTTTGGCACCGATTTACCAATGAAGTCTCGCTTGGTGCTGGCTTGGATTGCGCCTCGCGGTATAGTTGCTGCAGCCGTAGGTTCTGTATTTGCATTAAGTATGATCGAAGCCGGTGTAGCCGATGCACAAAAAATGGTGCCATTGATATTCACGGTTATTATTGTCACTGTGGTACTGCAAAGCTTAACCGCTATCCCTGTTGCTAAATTGCTTGGGGTGCGCCAGCCCTCCCCTAATACTATTTTAATTATTGGTGCAAACCATGTATCTCGTGCTATTGCTCGTGGATTGAAAGAACAAAACATTCCCGTTCATTTATCAGACCCTGCTTGGGAAAACTGTAAAATGGCACGTATGGATGGTTTACCTTGTTATTACGGTAACCCACAATCTGAGCATGCTGAACGCTATTTACCTTTAACCACTATTCGCAGTGTTTTAGCGCTTTCACCTAATCGCCATCATAACGCATTAGGGGTGCAGTATTTTTCTCATTTATTGAATGAAAAAAATGTATTTTCACTACGCTCATCTTCATCACATGCTAAAGCAAATAAAGACAGTGCAACGTTCTTATCACGACAAATTTTGTTTGGTGAAAACGGCGCATATGCTCGTTTAAGTAGCGTGATAGCCAAAGGCGGTAAAGTGAGTGCAACACGAATCTCTGAAGAATTTAGCTGGCAGCAGTATTTAGAAATGAACCCTGAAGCAATTCCACTGTTTATTCTCAAAGGGGACAAAGACAGTGATGAAGACGCTCCAGTGAAAATGAGGCCTTTTACCAGTGATATGGAAAAGCCACCACAAGAAGGTGAGCGAGTGGTTGCGTTACAGCCGCCTAAGATATCGCTATTAAAAGATCCGGCCAATAACAAAGCCAAAGACAATAAAAAAGACGAGTAATAACTAAAAAGCGAGATTGCCACAAAGGCATTCTCGCTTTTTATTTACATACCTGAACTCTGGTTAAGAGATTTACTAACATTAAATCATAGTCATAATTAGGTTTATTCTCTCTAGCCAGAAATAGATTTATTATCCAGAGTTTAGGTTACATAGGTAAGCGCGCGCGGGTAACGACACTGGCTGGCATTTTTTCAGCAAGTTTTGTTAATGCTCGCTCTATTTTTTTATGTGTCGCTTTATCGGCTACCGTGGTGTTAAACAGCCAACGATAAGCATCTTCGAAATCTCTTGGACTACCATAACCTTGATTAAACAAGCCAACTAATCGTAACTGCGCTTTTAAGTTGCCTTGCGCTGACGCCTCACGTAAGTAGGTTATTGCCATGGTTTTGTCTTTTTGGACCAACTGCCCAACGTCGTAGTAGCGACCTAGTTGCTCTAATGCAGCCGCTAAGCCCTGCTCAGCCGCTTTTTTCATGTAATACACACCTAAAGCAACATCACGCTCAACACACACTTTATAAGCGAGCATATCACCGTATAGGAATTGATATGATGGCAATGCCATTTTATTGGCTCGCGCTTCTATATCTTGTACTAACTGGCAATTATCTGCCTTTACGCGGGCTAGATGAGTGTTCTCATTAATTAAAGCTATTAACTCAGATTCAGTATACAGCGGCACAGCTGCAGGACTTTCTTCAGCTAAGCTATTGCTTACATTAAATAAAGAAAGTGTGAGTAGTGATAATGACCACATAGAGCAACGAGAAGATAAACGCATATTAACCACTTTAAAAATAAACTTACCAAATAATATACAAAGATCGTTCCACTATTAATAGCGTCACTTTTCTGCAGACATAAAAAAAGCTGCACATGGCAGCTTTTTTCAACATAAACCCAATATTATGCAAATGGGCTACGAAGTATCATCGTTTCAACACGATCTGGACCTGTAGAGATAATATCAACAGGTACGCCAGTGATTTCTTCAATACGTTTAATGTAATCAATTGCCGCTTTAGGTAAACCTTCAAGCGATGTTACACCCACTGTATTTTCAGACCAACCAGGCATTTCTTCGTATACTGGCGTTACTTTATCGTAACCTTCAGCTGCTAATGGTGTCACGTTTGTCACAGTGCCATCTTCAAGCTTATAACCAGTACAGATTTTAAGTGTTTCTAAACCATCTAAAACGTCAAGTTTAGTTAAACAAAATCCTGAAATGCTGTTGATTTGGACTGCACGGCGCATAGCCACTGCATCTAACCAACCAGTACGACGTAAACGACCTGTAGTAGCACCAAACTCATGACCTTTGTCACCTAAATGCTTACCTACTGGGTCTTGCTTATCAAGGCCATCGTAAAGCTCTGTAGGGAAAGGACCTGAACCTACACGTGTTGTGTACGCTTTAATGATACCTAGTACATAATCGAGGTGTAATGGGCCAAAACCCGCACCTGTAGCAACGCCACCAGCGGTGGTGTTTGAAGATGTTACATAAGGGTAAGTACCGTGATCAATATCAAGTAGTGTACCTTGTGCACCTTCAAATAAGATGTTGTCACCGGCGTTACGCGTTTGATCTAAAAGCTCAGTTACATCAACTACCATTGCTTTTAAAATGTCTGCGACAGCCATTGCATCATCAAACGTTTTTTGAAAATCCACAGCATCTACTTTGTAGTAGTTCACTAATGTGAAGTTGTGGTATTCCAATACTTCTTTTAACTTAGTAGCAAATAATTCAGGATTGAATAAATCGCCAACACGTAAACCACGACGTGCTACTTTATCTTCATACGCTGGACCGATACCACGACCCGTTGTACCGATTGGTTTATCGCCACGCGCAGTTTCGCGAGCTACATCTAATGCAACATGGAAAGGCAATATTAGCGGACATGCTTCACTGATTAAAAGACGATCACGTACAGGTACGCCACGCTCTTCAAGCATGCCAATTTCTTTCATTAGCGCTTCTGGTGATAAAACAACACCATTACCAATCACACATTTAACATTGTCACGTAATACACCCGATGGAATAAGGTGTAGAACTGTCTTTTCACCGTCGATCACTAAAGTATGGCCAGCGTTATGACCACCTTGATAACGAACTACTAAAGATGCTTTATCTGTAAGGAGGTCAACTACCTTACCCTTACCTTCGTCACCCCATTGGGTGCCTAGTACAACAACGTTTTTACCCATTGCAAATTCACTTAGAGAAAATTAGGACGAGATTTTACCAGAAAACTAAAGCAATGTTCACCCCGTTTAGCTTATTTTTTCCTCGTGCGGCTAGTAAACATCAGTGTTTAGCTAATAATCACATAAATAACAATCATTTATAGCCTTAAAATTGAGATAACAAAAAGCCCTGCAATTGCAGGGCTTTTTCAAATTTAACTAAAGCTATGATTACTGAGCCTTCGCGCCTTTCATGTATTGGAAGAAGTCGCTATCCGGTGATAACACCATCACGTCTTGCTTGCCTTTGAAAGTTTGCTTATAAGCTTCTAAAGAGCGAACAAAGCTAAAGAACTCAGGGTCTTTATTGTAAGCACTAGCGTAAATCGCAGCAGCGTCAGCATCACCTTGACCACGAACAGAACGAGCATTACGTTCTGCATCGGCAAGCATTACTGTTACACGACGGTCAACACCTGCACGAATTGTTTCGGCTTTTTCCTGACCTTCAGAGCGGTGCTCTTTAGCAACTGCAGTACGCTCAGCGCGCATACGTTGGTAAATAGAGCTACTCACCTCTTGTGGTAAGTTAATTTGCTTAACACGCACATCAAGTACTTCAATACCAAGCTCACTAGCACTTTCAGAGGCTTGTACTAACGCTTCTTCCATCAGCTCGCTACGCTCACCAGATACAATTTCACGAATAGTACGCGTACCAAAGTTAGTACGTAGCCCATTGTTTACCTTTTGCTTAAGCAGTGTTTCAGCGTATTGCTTATCACCACGTGCACGCAGGTAAAAAGAGCTAAAGTCGTTTACGCGCCACTTTACAAACGAATCAACGATTAAGTCTTTTTTCTCGCTAGTTACAAAGCGATCTGGTGTACCATCTAGCGTTTGAATACGTGCATCAATGCGACGTACTTGGCTAAAAAATGGGACTTTTAAGTGTAAACCCGGACCATAAACTACAGCTTGATCATCGCTGTCTTTTTGCACTTTACTAAATAAAAGCACAATCGCTTTTTGACCTTCAGAGACCACGAACACCGACGAGAAAGACATCACAATGGCGGCTAATAGGATTACTAAACTAAAGTTTTTCATTGCTCTTATCTCCCGTCGTTAAAACGATCATTGTTAAAGCGATCGTTACCACTATTAACAGTGCTGTTGCGTGACGTATTTACTTTGTTACGTAAATCGTTAATATCGCTTGAGCTTGGTAAAGCAACGCGTGTTGATGAACCCTGTTTCTCCATGATTTTATCAAGTGGTAAGTACATCATGTTATTACCGCCTTTAACATCAACCAATACTTTAGAGCTATTAGCCAGCACTTCTTGCATCGTATCTATGTATAAACGCTCACGTGTTACTTCTTTAGCTGCTTGGTATTCTGGAAGTAATTTCTCAAAACGAGCCACTTCACCTTGCGCTTCTAAAGTAATACGTTCTTGGTAACCTTCAGCTTCTTGCGTCATACGAGTTACTTGACCACGCGCACGCGGCTCAATTTCACGGGCATACGCTTCTGCTTCACGAATAAAGCGTTGCTCATCCTCTTGGGCTGCAATTGCATCATCAAACGCATCTTTAACTTCCATTGGTGGACGTGAGTCCTTGAAGTTAACGTCAGTTACGATTAAACCTAAATTATAAGGTTCGATGATTTGATTTAGCTCATCCCAGGTATTTTGACGCACAACTTCACGGCCGTTCGTCAGTACTTGGTCCATTTTTGAATGACCAACAACGTAACGCAACGCACTATCTAATGCTTCTTCAAGGCTGCTGTCAGCGTTAGTAACACTAAATTTGTACAAGTAAGGGTCGATTACTCGATACTGTACTTCAAATTCAACGCTTACTACGTTTTCATCTTCGGTTAGCATAAAACCTGATGCTGATAACGAGCGAACAGCTTCGATATCAACTGGAATAACCGTTTCAATAAAGGTCATTTTCCAACGCAAGCCTGGATCTGCAATTCGGTCAAACTTACCAAATTGAAGAACGACACCGCGCTCAGCTTCTTTCACCGTATAAATACCGCTTAGCGCCCATACAATTGCAGCGATAATAAGTACAAATGAAATACCGGCTCCGCCAAGTCCACCACCGCTACCATTGCCGGATTTTTTACCGCCAAATAAGCCGTTAAACTTGTTACTGAATTTACGGAACACCTCGTCTAAATCAGGTGGGCCTTGATCACGTCCGCCTTTGTTATTCCACGGATCTTTGTCATTGCCATTATTACCCGGTTCATTCCAGGCCATAGCTATACTCCATTGTTATCTAAATAAATTCGGAAATTGTGTTAAATCTAACAAATCTTCTGCGTTTCTTATACTAAAACCGACATTAATCTTGCAGTTTTTAATCGCAGCTAATAAAACTTTCAATTTCAGGGCCAAAATCTTTAATTAAACGGTTCCATTCAATCATAGGTAATCGTACATCAAGCAACCAATTACCTTGCTCATCAAACCGTTCATTGTGTACTGCGCTTAAATTAAATAGCGATGCTCTTAAACGCCCATACTGCGGTGTGAGTAACAGTGTTTCGTTAAGCATTTGTTTAGCGAGTAAGTCGCTGATAGCTTCACTAAGTAATTCACAGCCTTCGCCAGTTTTTGCCGATAGCCATACTCTTATAGGTTGGCCCTCGTCATCACGATCAATACGTGGCGTTACCTCATCAAGCGCATCAATTTTGTTATAAACTAATAACTGCGGTACCTCGTCGGCTTCAATCTCTTTAAGGACTTCTTGTACCTGTTCAATATTTTCTTTTCGGCGAGGGTCAGCTACATCTATCACATGCAGTTGCAAATCGGCTTCACGCGTCTCGGTTAGGGTTGCTTTAAATGCAGCCACTAAATCATGCGGTAAGTGACGAATAAACCCTACAGTATCCGCTAAAATAACGGAGCCAACATCACCTATATCGAGTTTACGTAGCGTTGGATCTAGAGTGGCGAATAGTTGATCGGCTGCATACACATCTGAATCGGTAATGTAGTTAAACAGTGTTGATTTTCCGGCATTGGTATAGCCCACCAGCGACACTGTTGGAATTTCATTACGTGTACGAGCACGTCGACCTTGTTCACGCTGTACAGCCACTTTGGCAAGTCGTGCACGAATATTTTTAATACGTGCGCGCAATAAACGTCGATCGGTTTCTAGCTGCGTTTCACCCGGACCACGTAAGCCTATCCCCCCTTTTTGGCGCTCAAGGTGAGTCCACCCACGGATTAAGCGTGTAGACATATGGCGAAGCTGCGCCAACTCAACTTGAAGTTTACCTTCATGAGTACGGGCACGCTGAGCAAAAATATCAAGAATAAGTGTTGTTCTGTCAAGCACCCGACATTGACAAACACGCTCTAAATTGCGTTCTTGAGACGGGCTCAACTGATGGTTAAAAATGACAACATCGGCATTGTGGATTTTGACAATTTCAGCTATTTCTTCCGCTTTGCCGGTACCGACAAATAACTTAGGATGTGGTGCTTGACGGCTGCCTTGCACAACCGCCAAACTACTAACACCAGCAGAAGATACCAACATTTCTAATTCATGAAGATCTTCACGATCCCCATCTTTAGGTAAGTCGATATGGACTAAAATTGCCTGTTCGCCAGATTCATAGCGGTCAAACAAGCATTACGCTCCTAATTTAAAAGTTTCCAGGTTCAGTTTCTTCAGTGTCTTCATTTCCCTGTACACCTTGGAAGTTGACTGCGCGTGCAGGTACAACTGTTGAAATTGCATGTTTATACACCATTTGATTAACAGTGTTTTCCAGTAAAATTACAAATTGGTCAAATGACTGAATTTTACCTTGTAATTTTATGCCATTTACCAAAAAAATTGATACTGGAATGCGCTCGCGGCGTAATGCATTTAAAAATGGGTCTTGTAACGATTGGCCTTTTGCCATGTTATTATTCCTTCGTTCTAGGTGTTATTATAATTAAGTGGCTGAACTAATTTAACAAAGCTAAATTTTGTCCAACTACTACTAGCTTAGCGAACTTACTACACGATGCAAGTTTTCTTCATCACCGGTTGTCAACCATGTAACGTCAGGCCAACTTCTTAACCACGTTAATTGACGCTTAGCCAATTGACGTGTGGCAGCAATACCGCGAAAAACCATTTCATCGTGATCTATTTCACCCGCAAGGTAATCCCACATCTGTCTATAACCTACACAACGAATAGAAGGCATATTGGGATGTAAATCCTCACGTAGATATAGGGTCGAAACTTCTTTTTCAAACCCCTGTTCAATCATTATTTTAAACCTTTCTGCAATTCGCTGGTGTAACTCTTTACGATCATCTGGAGCAATAGCAAATTGATGAAAAGTGTAAGGTAAAGGTGGCTGTTTTTGCTTTTGCAATTCAGTCATTGTTTTACCTGTTATACGGTAAACCTCTAAAGCGCGATTAATTCGTTGTGAATCATTTTCACTCATCTTTTGCGCTGCTTGAGGATCTATTCTTAATAGCTCTTGATACAAATGTGGCCAGCCATGCTGTTTCGCCTGCATTTCAAGTTCTGCCCTTATCTGCTCATCAGCCTCAGGTAAAGGAGATAGTCCATCAATTAAGGCTTTAAAGTACATCATTGTACCTCCAACCAGTACAGGCACTTTACCTTGTTGATGAAATTTATCAATTTTTTCTATCGCATCGCGTCTAAAATCAGCCACTGAATAGGTTTCGCTTGGATCAAGTAAGTCAATTAAGTGATGTGGAGCACGTGCTAGTTCATCGGCATCCGGTTTAGCGGTACCAATATCCATACCTTTATAAACCAGTGCCGAATCAACGCTGATAATTTCAGTATTTAAATGCTCACACAGTGAAATTGCCAATGCTGTTTTACCAGCAGCGGTGGGGCCCATTAAAAATATGACCGGTAAATTACTCAACACGAATACCCTAATTAAATTGCGCTAGATAAGACTTTAATTCTATTTTAACCGCTTTTTCACGTAAACGTTCAATTGTTTGCGCATTATTTTGTAAGCGAGTTTGCTGTGCTGCAAAGGCATTACTGGCATAGAACCGTGTGGGTATTACATTTACCTGCCACGCTAACCACTTATCAATACTTTCTAATTGGGCTTTACACCCCTCAAGTAAGGCATCTACTGCGGCACTCACATCAAGTAAGTACAAGCAAACAGGCAATTTTTTAACCATAACAAACTGTTTTTCAATTAAAAGTTCAAAACCAAGCAAAGTAAACCATGATTGTTGCGCAGCCAGTATCTCAGTATCCTGTTTTGATACGTTAACCCGCACGGGTAATAACAATGCTTTGCCCTCAAGGCTGCCTTGCTCTTTAATTTGTGCAAGCCAATCATCTGCTAGCGCATATTTAAAGTGTGAACAATAAAGTTGATTTTCATCATTAAACACACAAACGCCCTGTTCAATGGTTATTATATCGACAGTACGAAGCGCTGTATCTGATACTTGCGTCTCATCTGATTGCACAAATGGCACTGGATTATCAAAGTGCTGCGCTTGTTGCTCATTCACGCCCTGATAAAACGCATTTACATCATGGTAATTTTGGCTTTCGGCACGCACCTGTCTGCCTCCGCCCTGACGACTGCCATTATAAGAGGCACCGCTTGTAGATGGCGAATGACTTGGTTGTAATGACGACTTAGGATAATCAAAAAGTTCACTATTGGTCGTGTATTCTTGGTTAAACGATGTAACCGGGGAATGATGCGTGTGAGCGGCTGGCGAATTAACAAACTCAGCTTGCAGGGGCACAACAACTTGTTTAATCGCTTGCAAAATAAAGTCGTGTACTAAGCGCCCTTGATGAAAGCGTACCTCATGTTTAGCAGGATGTACGTTCACATCTACTTGACGTGGATCTATATCAATATAAATCACAAACCCAGGTAACTCTTGTTCACCACTGACCTCTTCAAATGCTTGGCGAATAGCATGCAGAATAAGTTTGTCGCGCATCATACGATTATTTACATAGGTGTACTGTGTGGTATTGGCCGAGCCAACTGGCAGCACCCAACCATGTAGTTGCAGCCCTGATTCGCCTGATTGGATATGTAGTCCCTGTTCAGCAAACGCTTTACCTGCGACTTGGGCAACTCGTGTAATCGCTTGAGCAGGATCGGTTTTAGCGCGATACTGCCGCACTACTTTTTCGTTATGAGTTAACGTAATTGATACATCAAAGCGACTCAGCGCAATCCGCTTTATAAGCTCATCAATATGGCTAAACTCGGTTTTTTCGGTACGTAAAAACTTACGCCGTGCTGGGGTATTAAAAAATAAGTCTTTTACTTCAATTGTAGTACCGCTGGGATGTGCCACAGGCTTTACCTCCACGGCCATATCTCGACCTTGTGCAAAGGCTTGCCAAGCAGCTTCTTGCTGTTCGGGCTTAGAGCTTAAGGTTAAGCGAGATACTGAGCTAATGGACGCGAGAGCTTCACCTCTAAAGCCTAGAGAACAAATATTTTCTAAGTCGTCTAGCGACTTTAGTTTACTGGTAGCATGACGAGAGAGCGCTAATGTGAGCTCCTCTTTTGCAATCCCTGAGCCATTATCACGAATTCGAATCAGCTTATGACCACCGCGCTCAATATCTATTTGAATACGTGTCGCGCCTGCATCTAGGCTATTTTCTACTAACTCTTTAACCACCGATGCAGGACGCTCAACAACTTCACCCGCCGCAATCTGGTTTGCCAAGCGCGCAGGTAATATTTCAATACTCATAAAAACCCTAAATGTTGTGCGCTTTTAAAATTAACTCTGAGGAATATCAAGTTCTTGACCAATAAATAGCGTATTTGAACTGAGCTTATTAACCTGTTTAATTTGATTAATACTGACACCATATCGCCCTGCCAACATACTCAATGACTCCCCCGGACGTACCTTGTGCTTTGTTGGGTATTGAGACTTTAATGACGCAAACAGAGAGTCGTCGGGTGGGTTGCGCAAATAGTAATTTTTAATTGAGGTAAACATGGCTTTAGCCAAACGTTCTTGATGGTTGGCACTTTTAAGCAGTCGCTCTTCACGTGGATTAGAGATAAACCCAGTTTCAACTAAAATAGACGGAATATCTGGCGACTTTAATACTGCAAGGCTGGCATGTTGCGGTGCCTTTTTATGCATTTTTGCTACTTTTCTTAATTCTTTTATTACTTCATCTGCAACATTAAGCCCTGTTTTCATTGAATGATCCATCGACATATCAAGCAAGGCTTGCGCTAAGTACTTTTCATTAGCAGCATCTTTAATAACATCAGCGGCCCCGCCAAGTAACTCAGAGTGCTTTTCTTTATCCTCAATCCATTTACCTATTTCTGAGTTGGCGCGTCGCAACGACAACACCCATACCGAAGCCCCATTTGGCCCTGGACTGGTAAACGCATCAGCATGAATAGAAACAAAAAAATCGGCTTTTTTCTGGCGAGCACGATTAGTACGTGTATTAAGTTTTACAAAGTAATCGCCACTACGAACCATACGCGAAATCATACCGCGCTCAGCATCAATCATGCGCTCTAAACGCTTGGCAATTTGTAAAGTGATGTCTTTTTCGTAAGTACCTGAAGGACCAATGGAGCCTGGATCTTCACCACCATGGCCTGCATCAATGGCAATAACAATGTCGCGTTCTTGGCTTAACTGGCGTTTTTTAGCTGCCATTTGTGCCGGACTGACCGCCCCTTGAGATTGACTCTTGTCGTATAAGTCGACCACTAACCTGTTTTTATAAGGCCCCGTAGGTGCCAACGCAAATACCACAGGCTTGACCGGTCCGCTTAATTCAAACACTAAACGCACGCTGTGTTTATTTTTAGGTTTTGAGTAGCGTAACTTACTAACAATTTGGTGTTTTGGTGGCACACCTGGCAATGTTTTCAACTCATCGGTATTTTCTAAATCAACGACTAAACGGCTTGGGTTTTTTAACATGAAGTAACTAAAGTCGGGTTTATCGTCGAGATCAAACACCACCCGAGTGCTATCAGGTGATGGCCAAACACGCACACTATTAATAGTGTTTTGCGCCCACAATGGCAAGCTCACTGTAAAAACCATGAGGTAAATAAAAAGTTTAACTAAACCACGACTCATTTTGATAATCACTGCCTTAACTATTTTATTATCTATTATTTAGTTTTTCGACAATTGCTACACCACGCTCACTGGCGCTGTTAATAACAATTTTACGCTCGTCACCTACATAACTTAGCGTAGCATTTAGATCGGGAACAGGGATAAATTCTCCACCTTTTTCCGGCCACTCAACAATACAAATTGCCGTTGCTGAAAAATAATCACGAATCCCCATAAATTCAAGCTCTTCTGGGTCACCTAATCGATATAAATCAAAATGATAAACATTGCCACGCGCAAGTTCGTAGGGCTCAACAAGTGTATAAGTGGGACTTTTAACCTTACCTGTATGACCAAAACCTTGCACTATACCGCGAGTAAATGTCGTTTTACCTGCCCCCAAATCACCATGCAAATAAATAACTGCGCCCTGTTCTATTATGGCAGCTAATTTATTACCCATAGCAACAGTGGCATTTTCATCGACTAAATGAAAATTAAAACTACACGACATGATTACCTCAAAATTTACGAAAAGCGCATATTTGTTAATCATACCAGATTATTTATTTAAGGTGATACTGCCTCTTTTTTAAAGATAAAAAAACCGGCTTAAGCCGGTTTTTAATTAGCATAGACTTTACAGCCCTAATTTCTTCTCAAGATAGTGGATATTTGTACCACCATTTTTGAAGTTTTCATCTGCAAGAATACGCTTATGCAGTGGGGTGTTGGTTTTAATACCATCGATAACGAGTTCATTAAGTGCATTACGTGCACGGGCAATAGCTACATCACGGTTTTCACCGTAAGTAATTAGCTTGCCAATCATTGAATCGTAATGTGGAGGAACGGTGTAGTCAGCGTAAATATGGCTGTCCCAACGAATACCTAAACCACCAGCTGGATGAAAACGGGTAATTTTACCAGGTGATGGAATAAAGGTTTCTGGATCTTCAGCATTAATACGACACTCAATAGCATGGCCACGAATAACCACATCTTCTTGAGTGAATGATAAAGGCTGACCAGCGGCAATTTTTAATTGCTCTTTGATTAAATCAACACCGGTGACCATTTCAGTTACTGGGTGCTCAACCTGAATACGGGTGTTCATTTCAATGAAGTAAAATTCACCGTTCTCGTATAAAAACTCAAACGTACCCGCACCACGATAACCAATTTCGATACATGCGCGTGTACAACGCTCACCAATGAACTTACGTACTTCTGCAGTAATGCCTGGCGCTGGCGCCTCTTCCACTACTTTTTGGTGACGACGTTGCATTGAACAATCACGCTCACCTAAGTGAACCGCATTGCCTTGACCGTCGGCCAATACTTGTACTTCAATGTGGCGTGGGTTTTCAAGGAATTTCTCCATGTAAACCATGCTGTTGCCAAAGAACTGTTTCGCTTCTTGTTGCGTTAGCGCAATTGAATTGATTAACTCAGCTTCGTTGCGAACAACACGCATACCACGGCCACCGCCACCACCAGCTGCTTTAATAATTACCGGGTAACCAATACGCTTAGCAATTTGCATGTTGCGCTCTTTATCATCCGATACCGGACCATCAGAACCTGGTACACACGGAACACCCGCTTTACGCATCGCTTCGATTGCCGATACTTTATCGCCCATTAGACGAATAGTGTCGCCACGAGGACCGATAAATACAAAACCGCTTTGCTCAACTTGGTCGGCAAAATCTGCATTTTCTGCAAGAAAACCATAACCTGGGTGGATAGCGACCGCATCAGTAATTTCTGCTGCGGCAATAATGCGTGGAATGTCTAAGTAACTTTCAGTTGCTGCAGGTTTACCAATACAGATGGTTTCATCTGCTAGCAATACATGCTTAAGATCGCGATCCGCCGTTGAATGCACAGCAACCGTTTTGATCCCAAGCTCTTTGCAGGCGCGCAATATACGAAGTGCAATTTCACCTCGGTTTGCAATGACTACTTTATCTAACATGAGAGTTGGCCTTTTACGTTGCGCTATTATTCAATGATGAATAAAGGTTGATCAAATTCTACTGGCTCGCCGTTTTCTACTAAAATAGCTTTTACTGTACCGGCTTTATCTGACTCAATTTGGTTCATCATCTTCATTGCTTCAACGATACATAGTGTGTCGCCAACTTTAACCTGAGAACCCACTTCAACATATGCTGGTGCTTCTGGAGAAGCTGCTGCATAAAAAGAACCTACCATAGGAGACTTAACTTGATGACCTGTAGGCCCTGCAGGTGCTTCAGATTCCACGGCCGCAGGTGCTGATGGTGCAGCCGCTACTGGAGTCGGTGCTGGAGCGTATTGCTGTGGTGCAAATTGCGCGTACGCAGGACCGGCACTCATGTTGTTACGGTTAATACGTACTGATTCTTCACCTTCAGTGATTTCTAGTTCTGCAATACCTGATTCTTCTACTAATTCAATTAGTTTTTTGATCTTGCGAATATCCATAAACGGCCCGCCTATTAGTTTGTTAGTTTAAATTTAGTTTGAGTTTTGCAATCGGCTGACTGCTGCATTTAAAGCAGCGTGATAACCCATTGCACCTAATCCACAAATAACGCCTTGCGCCACATCAGAAAAATAAGAATGATGGCGAAACGTTTCACGTGCATGCACATTACTTAAGTGCACTTCAAAGAACGGAATATCAACACTTAGCAATGCATCACGTAATGCGACGCTTGTGTGCGTAAATGCTGCTGGGTTAATTATTATGTAATCAACCGCTTGCCAAGCATCATGAATGCGTTCAATGAGCGCTTGCTCACTATTACTTTGGAAATGCGTTAATGCCACACCTAAACTATTAGCAGCGCTGTTTAACTCGCTCATAATATGCTCTAAAGAATGCGAACCGTACTTATCAGGTTCACGCTTTCCTAGCATGTTTAAATTTGGGCCATTTATAACTAAAATCTTTAATTTTGCAGCCATAATACGCGATATATCCTATAAGTAATGAGTTAAGCGGTTACTAACTAGTTTTTCTCTAAAAAGTAAGCAGAAAAAAGTAAGATAGCAACAATTTCTCACGTTAACCAACTATTATAGTGATTTCGAAGTAAATAGCAGCAAAATACTGGTCTAATCTCTATTCTGGGGACATACTTTGAGGGAAGTGATATGGCACAACATTAATATAATGTTGTGCCATATAGAATGATTATTCAGCGCTGGCACGCACTGCAGCTAGGTGCTTAGCAAAATCATCCGCATTTAAAAAGCCAGTTACACGTTGTGCACTTAACTCTCCACCTTGGGTATTGAAGAATAAAATACTCGGCAAACCAAACACTGAGTATGCTTCCATAAGCTCAATTGTTTCATTATCGCTTTGGGTTAGGTCAATTTGAATCAATTGGTAATGGCTAAACTCACTTTGCACTTGCGGGTCAGGAAATGTGTAATGCTCAAACTCTTTACACGCTACACACCAGTCAGCGTATAAGTCCACCATAACCATGCGACCTTCGCTATTTGCTTGTGATACGGCTTGTTTAAGCTCGGCCAAGTTAGCAACATGTTTAAACTCATTGCTTTGCGAGGTTGTTTGCAAACTCACTGTTGGTGTTGGCCAAAAATAGTTTTTGGTTAAGTTAATTCCTGTGAGCACTAATAAAACAGCCATAAACCACAGTAAAGTTTTTAACTTACCTTGCGATTGGGCGCTTTGCCAATGATGAAAATAAAGCGCTGTAGCGATAGCTAATAAACCAGCTAATAATAAAATTATCTCGATATCGATAATTCGCTCTAGCAAAATAAGTGGCACAACTAACATAATAAAACCAAATAAAGTTTTAACTTGTTCCATCCAGCCGCCAGCTTTAGGTAATAGCTTACCTCCCGATGTACCAAGGAGTAACAGTGGTAAGCCCATTCCTAGGCTAAGTACGTAAAGCGTTAGTCCACCGACTAAGTAATCGCCGCTTTGCGCTACAAATAATAATGCGGCTGATAAAGGCGCAGTGGTACAGGGTGATGCAATAAGCCCTGATAAAACCCCCATCATGAATACCCCAATGTAATTACCGCCTTTTTGGTTATTGCTCACTTGGGTTAGTTTGTTCATCATACTGCTAGGTAATTTTATTTCGTACCAACCGAACATCGACATAGCCAACAATACAAACAGCAAACTAAAACTTATCAATACATATGGGTGCTGTAAGTAACCTTGCACTTGACCGCCTAATGCAGCAACCACTAAGCCTAATGCAGCATAGGTGACCGCCATACCCTGAATATAAACAAATGACAGTGCAAATGCTTTTTTGGTAGACAGGTTCTTTTGACCCGCAATTAAGCTAGATAAAATAGGGAACATCGGGAATACACACGGTGTAAATGCCAAACCTACACCCACAGCAAAAAATATAGCTAGGTTAACCATTAAGCTCTGACTAGCTAGTTGCTCTGTAAAGGTGAGCTCTTTCTCAGGTGTTGCTGCAGTAACAGGTTTTTCTACAGGTTGGCTAAGTGCCGAGAATGCACTACTTGTTGCGGTATTGTCATTAGTATTATTCTCACCTGCCAGTACACTCAATGGAATGCTTATAATTTCAGGTGGATAACACAGCCCTGCTTTTGCACAGCCTTGATAACGCACCTTAACAACGCCATCTTCACTCACATTACTAAGCTTGCTGATAATACTGAGAGAATTAAAAAACACTTCAGTTTTACCAAAAAACTCATCTTCAATAACTTCACCAGAGCCCAACTCAGGCACGTCAATGCTGGCACCTTTAGCAATAATTTCTATTTTATCTTTGTATAAGTAATAGTCATCAGCGATATCCCAACCAATAAATAACGTACTACCTTGCTGATCAAAATCAAATACAAACGCTTCATTTACCGGTAAAAATGTGTGCTGAGTTGGTTTAAGAAAATCATCAAGGGTATTTTGTGTTGCCCAAACAGGCGCCATTAATACGCTTAATAAAAAAAATAAAATAAAGCGCATTAATGAAGCACCTCATCCATCCAATTAAAGTAAGCCAAGTTACCGGTTGCTACATCAACGACTTGTATTTCTGGTACTTCATAGCTGTGAAGATCTTTCAAAGTTAAAAATACATCGTTCATTTTATCGGCCTTGGTTTTAATTAGCAGCTTCACTTCAGTTGCCTCGGCTACTTCACCTTCCCATATGTAAATTGAAGTCATGGCAG
Source organism: Pseudoalteromonas sp. SK18 (assembly GCF_001974855.1). Lineage (GTDB taxonomy): Bacteria > Pseudomonadota > Gammaproteobacteria > Enterobacterales > Alteromonadaceae > Pseudoalteromonas. The sequence continues at coordinate 150,898 of NZ_MTQB01000009.1, forward strand.
GTAAAATATTTACACAAGCAGCCAGTTTCTTTTCAATTAGCGCCATAGCCAATAAACGGGCTTCATGGTTATCTCTGCAAGTGGTAAAAATAAGTTTAAATTGCGTTGTCATAGTGAACCTTTACTTGTTTACGGGGGTCTAGCCCCATAGTAGCTGATAGCGGGTATAATGTGTAGACACGAACTCTGTCAACATTTGAGGTCTTTACAGTAAAGTGACTTAAACCCACTAGCTATAACTTTACTAACATTAAAGTTTATTACTTACTCTTATTAGCTTGAAAATAGACCCGACAACCCTCACTTATATTTCATTAGCACCTTAATGAGTGTCATTTTAGAGAGTCTTATGTTTAGAATTTTATTTTTGCTGTTTATCATCATTCCTATTATTGAAATTGCCTTACTAATTCAGGTTAGTGACGTAATAGGTGGCTTCGCAACAATCGCTTTGGTGGTACTAACCGCTGTTGTGGGTGCGAAAATGGTGAAACAGCAAGGGATGGGCGCATTACAAAACGTACAAGTGCAAATGGCTCAAGGGCAAATGCCGGCTAAAGAGTTGTTTACCGGTATTTGCGTGATTATTGCAGGGGTACTTTTATTAACACCCGGCATTATGACGGATGTATTTGGCTTACTGCTTCTTACTCCTGCAATTCGTAATAAATTAGCCGCAGGACTTGCCAGCCAAGCAACAGTGAGAATGAGCGCTAGTATGCACCAAACGAGTACTTCAGGGTTTTCACAACCTCATCAATCTATGCATCATGAGCAAGATGAAAACCGTCCCAATACCATAGATGGTGAATACGAGCGAAAAGATTAAAAATTTATCATTTTTTCTCTTGGAATTTTTCACTCTACCCCCATTAATGAAAGCAAATTAGATACACTTTTTTCTGTACTGTTCAGAAACTGTTAGGAGAACTAAAAACATGAACATTCGTCCTTTACAAGATCGCGTAATCATCAAGCGTCTAGAAGAAGAAACCAAGTCTGCTGGCGGTATTGTATTAACTGGCTCTGCAGCTGAAAAATCAACTCGCGGAGAAGTTGTTGCCGTAGGTAATGGTCGCGTTTTAGAAAACGGTGACGTTCGCGCGTTAGAAGTGAAAGCCGGTGACACTGTGTTATTTGGCTCATATGTTGAAAAAACTGAAAAGATCGAAGGTCAAGAGTACCTGATCATGCGTGAAGACAATATTTTAGGCATTGTAGGCTAAACCTACTTTTCGTTTAACACACATTTTAAGAATTTAGAGGAAATTAAACATGGCAGCAAAAGAAGTACTGTTTGCAGGCGACGCACGTGCAAAAATGCTAACTGGCGTAAACATTTTAGCAAACGCAGTAAAAGTAACATTAGGCCCTAAAGGTCGTAACGTTGTACTAGACAAATCATTTGGCTCTCCAGTGATCACCAAAGATGGTGTATCTGTAGCAAAAGAAATCGAACTTGAAGATAAGTTTGAAAATATGGGCGCACAAATGGTTAAAGAAGTAGCGTCTAAAGCAAATGATGCTGCTGGTGACGGTACTACTACCGCAACTGTGCTTGCTCAGTCTATTGTAAACGAAGGTCTTAAAGCAGTTGCTGCGGGTATGAACCCAATGGATCTTAAGCGCGGTATTGATAAAGCAATCATTGCTGCAGTTGCAGAACTTAAAGCGCTTTCTGTTCCATGTGCTGATACTAAAGCGATTGCACAAGTGGGTACTATTTCAGCTAACTCTGATAAAGAAATTGGTGAAATCATTGCTGATGCAATGGAAAAAGTAGGCCGTAACACTGGTGTAATCACCGTTGAAGAAGGTCAATCACTGGAAAACGAACTAGATGTTGTAGAAGGCATGCAGTTTGACCGTGGTTACTTATCTCCATACTTTATCAACAACGCTGAAAAAGGCGCGGTTGAACTAGATAACCCATTTATCTTACTTGTAGATAAAAAAATATCTAACATCCGTGAATTATTACCAACATTAGAAGCGGTTGCTAAAGCAAGTAAACCTCTACTAATTATCGCAGAAGACCTTGAAGGTGAAGCGTTAGCGACACTAGTAGTTAATAACATGCGTGGTATTGTAAAAGTATCAGCGGTTAAAGCACCTGGTTTTGGCGATCGTCGTAAAGCAATGCTACAAGATATCGCGGTTTTAACTGGCGGTACTGTGATTTCTGAAGAAATCGGCCTTGAGCTTGAAAAAGCAACAGTTGAAGACTTAGGTACAGCTAAACGTGTAGTAATCACTAAAGACGATACAACAATCATTGATGGTGCTGGTGAAGAAGACGGTATTAACGGCCGTGTTGCACAAATCAAAGCACAAATTGAAGAAGCGACTTCAGACTACGATAAAGAAAAGCTACAAGAGCGCATGGCTAAATTAGCTGGCGGTGTTGCAGTAATCAAAGTAGGTGCCGCTACTGAGATGGAAATGAAAGAGAAAAAAGACCGTGTTGAAGATGCATTACATGCAACTCGCGCAGCGGTTGAAGAAGGTGTGGTACCAGGTGGCGGTGTTGCCTTAGTACGTGCTGCTAGCAAATTAGTAGACTTACTAGGCGACAACGAAGATCAAAACCACGGTATTAAAGTAGCACTTCGTGCGATGGAAGCACCACTTCGTCAAATCGTTACAAACGCAGGCGATGAAGCATCTGTTGTTATAAACGCAGTGAAAGGCGGCGAAGGTAACTACGGTTACAACGCAGCCACTGGCGAATACAACGACATGATTGAAATGGGTATCCTAGATCCAACTAAAGTAACGCGTTCTGCATTACAATTTGCAGGATCGATTGCCGGACTAATGATCACCACAGAAGCAATGGTCGCTGAAATCCCTAAAGAAGAAGCTGGTGGCGCTGATATGGGTGGCATGGGCGGCATGGGTGGTATGGGCGGCATGATGTAATCATCCCCTCACACACCTAGCTCAAATAAAAACCCAGCTTCGGCTGGGTTTTTAGCAATAGAGATAAAATAAATTCACTAAGACAACAATAAAATTACCTCAGTGTATTCCAATGCAACTGAGTTCCTGCAAGCTATACCCAGAGTAAATTTTATTTAACATGATTAAGGATATTAAGTTGAATACAAAACCTGAAATAATCATTTCATCACTGGATGCAGATAGATTGTATGCGCTGATGGAATCGTTACCTGCAAACAGTTTTGCGGGTGAAAAAGAACTTGAAGCAGAGCTTGGACGAGCCAACATCGTTGAGCCGCACGAAGTTCCCTCAACCGTGGTAACCATGAATTCAACAGTGAACTTTGTTGTAGAATCTACAGGCGAGGAGTTCACTTTAACGCTTGTTTACCCAAAAAACATTGACTCAAGTGGCGACAAAATATCAATCTTAGCTCCAGTTGGTAGTGCATTACTTGGCCTTTCACAGGGAGATCAAATTGAATGGCCAAAGCCAGGCGGTGGATTAGTTACAGTAACAATCAAAGAAGTTATTTATCAGCCTGAAAGAGCTGGTGAGCTTCACAGATAGTAGCCAAAGTAAGCAGCGAAGACATTAGCGAGTACATACAAGTCAATGCTGCTTTGACTAGCTCAATTATAAATGATTTATCAGTGCTCTTACATGAGTAAATAAATCACTAGCTAACATTCCTCTTTGTCCTGATTGTTCACAAGCCCTATCACCCGCCGTTGCATGTAACACAACACCATAGCACGCGGCATCACTGGTATTTAATCCTTGAGCCATTAACGCCCCAATTATCCCGCTAAGCACATCACCACTGCCTCCTACAGCCAAACCGGGGTTACCATTTTCACATACCCAAGTATGCTCTGTGTTATCAATTAGCGTACCTGAACCCTTTAAAATAGAGGTCGCATCAAAGTTAATTGCACATTGTCGAGCATAATAGAAACGGTCAGCTTCAATATCAGTGGTAGTTAACTCTAATAATCGTGCAGCCTCTGCGGGATGAGGCGTTAGCACGGTATTACTTAATTTATAAGAAGAAGATTGCTTAGCTAATAAGTTTAAGGCATCTGCATCAATAACAGTAGGCATATTATATTGTTGGCAATAACGGATAACTCGCTCAAAGGTTTTTTGGGCCCACTCATCTTGACCTAAACCAGGACCGATAACTACACACGTTGACCACGCTAGGGCATCATCCAAATGTTCACTAGTTACCATAAGCTCTGGTCGCCCGATACTCACAGGTAAAACGGCATGTTCATGGGTATATACTTTTACCATTCCAGCACCAGCTCTTAATCCACTTTCAGCACTTAACCTAATAGCCCCTGCAGAGCCATGGTTTCCACCTATACACAATAATTTACCATGACTGCCTTTATGACTACTCACCAAGCGTTCAGGCAATGGTCTGAAGCTGTCTATATTAATAATCTGAGCTGAAGGGGTCGCTAATTTCATAAACTGCTCGCCAACGCCTAAATCATCGAAGTGCAAATCCCCCGCATACTGCTTCCCTGTAGCGGTTGTGAGCCCTTGTTTTATCCCAACTAGTGTAACCGTTTTAGTTGCCATAATGGCTGCTCCGTGGGGGCAGCCAGTATCTGCATTAATACCTGACGGTACATCAATACTAAGGATAGGTTTTGCACTTTGATTAACTGCTTTAATCATTTCAGCAAATTTGTCATGCACGTTATTAGTTAAACCTGTCCCAAGCAATGCATCAACTATGACATCACACTCATCAAGTAATTCCTGCGAAAAGTCACATATCTGACCACCCGCATTAATCCATTTTTTTTGCGCTTTTGCCGCGTCTCCGGTTAAGACTTTACCCGGATTAATAGCACAAACAACTACATGCCTATCAGCTTGTTTAATTAATCGAGCTACCTCATAACCATCTCCAGCATTATTTCCATTACCTGTAATAACTAACGTTTGCTTTGCATTAAAGGTTTTCCAACAGCAAAAAACAGCCTCCGCGGCGCGCTGCATCAGCGTGTATAGATCAGCGCCCTCAGCATGGACTGCTTGTTCTTCATACTCTTTTACCTGTTTTGATAAATAGGTCCATTGCTCGCACTTAGATGATGTTAGTAGTAATGACATAAACAGCTCAATTTAATAAAAATACTTAATTTCATTTTGGGCTTAATAAATTCTTTTTCAAGTAAAACATAGTTATGTAATCTATAAGGCTTTATTTAAGGAGCTATTAATTTTGTATAACGAGGATCACCATACAATAGAGGGTAATAGGAGATCAGTGTAAAGCAGAGCTTATTTTTTACTTAAAGCCGGATGCTTTGCACTTTTCTTGTATTTGGAGTGGGTATACTACTTCGTAGCGACAGCGCAGTAGAATGTCGTGGGGTCGGTTCTGGTCAATTCTCTTCCTTTAACCTAATACCTTTCACCTCGAACCTTCTTTTTACTTTATTCCAGACGTAAAAAAGCCCGACTCTTTCGAATCGGGCTTTCTTGTATTTGGAGCCTGGTAATGTCCTACTTTCACATAGCAAATGCTACACTATCATCGGCGCTGTTTCGTTTCACTACTGAGTTCGGCATGGGGTCAGGTGGGTCCAAAACGCTATT